>NZ_JAVRCI010000011.1:0-124783 GCF_034530835.1 Nostoc sp. DedQUE12b
CCTTGATCTTCAACTCCCCTAGTAGGCTAACACCCACTGGGGGTTTTTTTATTTTTGGCAAACAACAGCAACTTCTGACGCAGATATTCTCTACCAGAAAATAGTGCTTAATCCTAGAATACTTGATTAATAGATGGATGTCCCCCGATCTTTAACTCCCCTAATTGAGTTAATATCCACTTTTGTTTTTTTGACACACGATCGCAATCAATTTTCTCATAAATTTATCCGGAGCATGGTGGTTAAACCTAGAACATTTAAGTGGTAGATGCACCCTGATAACTAGCTCCCCTGGTTGGCTAACGCCCACTGGGGGTTTTTTTATGAAAATTGAGTGCTATTGATTAACCCTGAAACACCCATTTTGTAAAGCAGCGCACCGTTCGTTTAATTGCTAGGTCTATCTTGATAACTAACCCTCTAAGGTTTTTCTTCCATCGACAAACAGTAACAACTTCAACCTCTACTAATTTATCCGGTAGCGACCCATTTATTTCAGAAAAGATTATTGGTAGATGCACCCTGATAACTCACTCCCCTGGTTGGTTAACACCCGCTGGGGGTTTTTTCTAGTTGCGTCACCGATAGCGATCGCAAATGCGTTTCGTAGAGAAGTGTTAGCGAGTCTTTTCCTCTCAAAGATGCTACATGTAGCTTGCTTCTCCATAGAGGTACGACCTTTACAGCCCATCGTAGACATCGCCTCTAATTTAGTTCATTTTTCCCGGAAGATGCTAGCTGCCCCTAGAAAAGATTATTGGTAGATGCACCCTGATAACTCACTCTCCTAGTAGGTTAACACCCACTGGGGGTTTTTTTATTTAAAAAAAATAACTGACCCTGATAACTCACTCCCCTGATAGGTTAACATCCACTGGGAATTTTTTCTACTACTTGCGTTACCAATAGCGAGACGCATTTGCGTTTCGTAGAGAAATATTAGCGAGTCTTTTCCTCCTTTTCCATAGAGGTACGAGCTTTACAGCCCATTATTGTAGACATCGCCTCTGATTTAGTTCATTTCTCCCGGAGGATGCTAGCTGCCCCTAGTAAAGATTATTGGTAGATGCACCCTGATAACTCACTCTCCTAGTAGGTTAACACCCACTGGGGGTTTTTTTATTTAAAAAATAACTGACCCTGATAACTCACTCCCCTGATAGGTTAACATCCGCTGGGAGTTTTTTCTACTAGTTGCCTTACCAATAGCGAGACGCATTTGTGTCTCGTAGAGAAATGTTAGCGAGTCTTTTCCTCTTAGAGATGCTACGCGTAGCTTGCTTCTCCATAGAGGCACGAACGTTACAGCCCGTTATAGACATCGCCATCGCCTCTGATTTAGTTCATTTTTCCCGGAAGATACTAGCTGCCCCTAGAAAAGATTATTGGTAGATGCACCCTGATAACTCACTCCCCTAGTAGGCTAACACCCACTGGGGGTTTTTTTATTTAAAAAATAACTGACCTTTGTCCAAATTTATCCGGAGTATGGTCTTCAACCTGAGAACACTTAATTGGTAGATGCACCCTGATAACTAACTCCCCTAGTAGGTTAACACCCACTGGGGGTTTTTTTGCCGTAGACGCATAGCGGTGAGCTACATAACCGGAGTAAATCACTATCACTACTCTTGTTGTTACTCCTGGTAGACCTTGAGTATCCTCCTGTTTCCAGGATAGAGCATAACTTACTCACTCAATCCCTGAATCGCTTTCTTTTTATTGTGAGCTAGAGACGCCACTCCAAAATGATTGCTATGATATTTAATCCCATTCTTAATTTTTTTTATATATTTTGGCGAGTTTTCTTTTAACTTTCACTATTTGTCTGCCTCAGCAAACCAAATATCACGCTACCGCTAACAGCACTCCTGAAGCAATTGAAAACTGCTAGAAATTCCAATTTTTGAGTTGGTTGGGATTAGACGGTAATTGTGTGGTAAAGAGGCGGTCTAAAATTTCTGATTTCTGTTCTGAACTGAAGTTGTCATAAAAATTTTCAAGCTTCTCAACTATTCCGAAATTTCTGAAAGCCTCTAAATTAGCATCTGGTTTTTCAATTAGAGGTTTTTGTCTATTTTGGGAATAAGTAAGTATATCTACTGTATGATTATTCCTTCGATGCACAAGCTGCATCAATAAATCTATTGCAACAGTTGGCAGAACGCGGTAGGTAGAAGTCATAAAAAAATCAAATTTCATATTTCCTAGACGGATGCGATCGCCATCTTTGAGCTTGATCGGACTAACAGTGCGATTACCATTCACAAACGAGCCATTGGTACTTTTGAAATCAATTAAGTAAAAGCCTTCCTCGTCAATATGCTGGATAGCAGCGTGGCGACGAGAAAGATGACTGTCACCAATGTAAATACCACTGTTACGGCTACGGCCTATCGTCCATATCTGCTGTGGCTGTCGTAAACTCTGAGTCTGATTGTCGCCCAAGTTAGTCATCAAATAAACAGTAGCATTATTTACTACACCATGTACGTAACCCGTCGTCTTGACTCTCCTCAGCGATGGTTGAGATAGGTTTTCTAGCTGAAGAATTTCATCTAGAAGGCTGCTGTGGTGTTCATACAACTTGAGGAATACTTGATATAAAGTTAATCGCCGTTCTATTTCTGTTTGTGCAAAGTCAGTCATTATACGTAAACCTTATACTACCTGATTTCCGTTGTAATATACATCTCCAGCCGACAATCAGGGATAATTAATTTTTTGCTTTTTGCTGCCATCTGAAAATTTAGTGGTTTAGGATCGTGTTATTTTACAAATTTTAGGTGTGAGATTCTCTGTTATTTATAGCCAGAAAAAGCATGTAAATACCTTTAGAAAATTATTATGATGCTTTATTGTTTATTGTAAATAATCATTTGTTATTTGTAACAGATAAAAACTATAAAGATTTCATGAAGAATTCACAAATATCTACGTATTTTTGCTAGATATTTGGATATTTCTTAATATTTATAAGAGTAATAGCTATGGCTCAACCTAAATATTATACATATTTGGTCAATTCTGAATAAATCTAAGTTTTTATCGAGAAGAATCTGGGCTAATTTTCCCAGACATAAGAAAATTTCAGCCTTGTGATTCTGATAAAATAAGTATTTTAAAATTGTTAATAAAAATGGAAAACTGAAAAGCAGGGAGGTTGGGGCTATTCTGCTAATCGAAAATAATTGATTTCAATAAAAAAGGTTCATCCGTCAGGGTAATCTAGAATCTAATATAGGAAAATATTCGGATATAACTATGGCGACAAGAGAGGCTATTCCCGATGAATTAGGAAACTCCATCCATCTATAGATTGCGGTAATTCAAACTTTCAAATCACAACAAGCCTCGTTTCCCATTCGGGCGCACGGTCATCCAATTTGTTTTTGCTAATGCTAGCTGCTCATCAGAAATTTTGGCACTGGTGAGATTAGCACCACACAAATTAGCTCCTCGGAGGTTAGCATTGCTGAGATAAGCATTGCTAAGGTCTGCGCCTCGCAGGTCTGCTCCTTCTAAATCAGCATGGTTAAAGTATGCTTTGCTCAAATTAGCATCCTTAAGATTTGCTCGAGTAAGACTGGCTCTGCCAAAGTCACTATTGTGAAGATTAGCTCCCTGAAGATTGGTTTTTTGCAATTGAGCAGAATGGAAATTTGTTTGAGATAAATCAGCACCTTGCAGATTTAGCAAATTTAAATTGTGTAAGGCAAAATCTCGTCTTCCCTTTAGATAAGCTGTTAATAAACCTTGGGTGTCTAACTTCCGTTCAACTTTAGAATTTTGACCTTGTGAACCATTGCTGTTGCTACTGAAAGCCGTTGATTTGGCCATCCCAGAACCCTGGTTTGATCCCGCGGCTTCCGCTGCCTTGGCTCGTCTAGCACGAATCGCTGCCGCTACCTGTGCCACTCCAGTGTTGGTAACAGCAGGGTTGTTACATAAAACAGCAGAATTTTCTAGGTGGTTATGTGTTCGCTCTTTAGATCCACTATCAGATTTAATCAGCAAACCTTTTGCTAAACTATCTAAGTATGGTTCTATTTCCAATGCTCTGAGAACTTCTGCCGCTGACTGATAGCGATTACGTACAGACACCTCTAACATTTTTCGTAACACATTGCCTAAGTGATCGCTCACTTGCACAAGCTGCTCCCACATCATCTCGCCAGTGTTGGGATTGTAATCTAAATCTTTAGGAGTTTTGCTAGTCAGTAAATAAATGCATGTCACACCTAGTGCATAAATATCACTGGCGTAGACTGGACGCATAGCCATTTGCTCTGGAGGTGCAAAACCAGGAGTACCAATTGCATAGGCAGTTAATGCTGTCTGTCCTGATGGGCCTGTCGCACCTTGGCTGATTTGGTTTTTGACTGCACCAAAGTCGATCAGTACCATTCTGGCATCTTGAGTGCGGCGGATTAAGTTGGCTGGCTTAATATCACGGTGAATCACCTTTTGATCGTGGATGTATTGCAACAGTGGCAAAATCTCGCTCAAAAATTGCTTGACTCCGGTTTCGCTCAAGATGCCGTTAAGTTTGACCTCCTCTTGCAAGGTGTCACCACTGATATATTCTTGAACTAAGTAGAATTGCTCGTGATCTTCAAAATAGTCTAACAATCTTGGTACTTGGGGATGATTGCCAATCTTACCTAGAGTTTTGGCTTCTCGCTCAAAGAGTTCTCTGGCCATCTGTAAAACGTGTGGGGCGCTTCCTGATGGGCGTAATTGTTTGATTACGCAACTCGGTTCTCCTGGTAAGCCTTGATCGTTGGCTAGGAAGGTCGCTCCAAAGCCACCCTGACCTAATGGTTTGATCACCTGATAGCGATCGCGCAACAGTAGTTGCGAGCCACAAGACTGACACCTTTGGCTATATACCAAATTTTCTGGATTGGAACAGGTAGGATTTAAGCAGTAGCTCATGCACTCTCAACTCGCTGCACGAATAATCACGGGGAGTGTTATACTCCCTTTCAATTATTTAGACATTAATCAACTCTTGCCAGGTAATTTTTGCTGGAAATCCTTTGAAGAGTTCCTAAAGTTTAACTGATATTACCTAAAGCGATCGCTAAACAAGATTATTTATTATACTTACATTGGCAAATACTGTTTATGCTATTTTCTAGCAATTCGTAATTCCTTATAACGCTCTCTCAAGGCTTGTGGCGTTCATCGTGCTATTATCCCATTCAGAAAATCAGCTTTAATCTGGTTTTTGCATGGGAGAATTGGTATTAATTGGAGGGCAGTGCCCAACGCCAGTTACTATAATTTGGGGAAACCCCAGACGCTCGCGGACTCGCTAAGGCTGCGCTATCGCTTTTAGCGTCTCCCCTTCTCCCAAAGGGAGAGGCTAACGCCTTTCCTCCGGAACGCTACGCGAACGCGGAGCGTCTCGTAGAGAAGGGAGAAGACCGTACTGGCTACCCTACAGAAAGTCGCTGTAGGATTTTGGATGCCCACATTTGGAGGCAATTTAGAATCATCTCCATTAGTCGTTAAAAGATTATTAGCTAGCTTTCATGTTCACACTAATCAACTGTTCGATAAGTGCAAAAACATCACTGCGGCTGAGTTTCTCTTTACCATTAGCAAGGGCGTCAAGAGTGCCGTTTGCTAAGGTGAAGGGGATTTGACAAAAATCTAAGGCAGGCCCGGTAGGAAGGTCTTTGATATAAGCTTCGGCCAAACCTAGATTGCGCCGGGCATACTCTTGCATATTTTCTGCGCTCCAACCTTCTGGGAAGAATTCTACTCCACGCTTCAAATCTTCAGTGTGGTTACGCAGGATATTGACTGCTTGTAAACCCCGACCAAAACCAATTGCCTGGGTACGGTTTGTTTGTGTTCCATCATACCAAGTCCACAAATCGGAAAGTAACAGTCCCACTGCACCTGCAACCCCAAAGGTATAACGATCTAAATCAGATTCTGTATAAATTTTCCAGTTTTTTTCTGACCAATAAGCCATCCGGTCAGCCATTGCAGCAGTGGCATCCCAAATTCGAGGTGCAATGGTGTCTGGTGCTAGCAGTGACCATTCTCTAACCCTCAAAGTGACTTCTTCTAATGAATCCTCATACCCACTAAATCCTGCAAAAAAAGCATCTACCGCAAAGCCATCAACTCCTGCTTGTAAGGTCAGGCTAATAGTTCTTAACAGCTTTGCTTTAGTAGCGTTATCTAGTTCGGGATGATCTTCAATTTCATCAATGGCACGCATACACAAATATGCTGATGCTACTGCTTCTTGCAATCCTGGCGGTAAAAGACTAATTGGGATATAAAAAGTTCGGCTAGTTTCTTTGAGGATTTGCAATGCATCTCTACGTAAATTCATGTTTTCACTCCCCACTTGATTTTTGCACCACATGAAGTTTGCAGTTTTTTGATGATACTGGATATAGTTTTGACTAAACCTTAAAAACTATAGACTATAAGATACGCTAGTATTTCATCTAAAAATTGATAGTTTTTGGTATTGCAATTAACAAAACTCTCAAATTAATCAAAGTCTAGTCTAGTATAGAGGTTTTTGGGTGCAAAAGTGTTTGAAGTGTCGTTTGATATAGCTTTCATAAACTTTTAGTATAGATATAAAGAATTATGGTAATATTTGGTTAGATATGACGAAATTTCTCCATAAGCAAACATCCATTTTAAGGATTTAAAATTGCTTAAAGTCTGCGTTAATCTGACTAACAAAGTGTAATTATTGTATATATAAAGACAATTCAGGAAAAGCTGACAACGGATAACAGCATTTGTATATACCTTTTGATGGGTACAGTGGTTTACCGAAGAGTTAGGGTCAGTTAAATTGGACGACATATAAGGCTGCAATGCCTGAGTTGGACTATACCTAATCGATTGGAGTCAGAACCGCCTTGCTGTTCAAAGTGACATAAAGTGACCAAAACTTAGAACAATAAGTTCCCGTATATTTACGAGATTGACAATAAAAAAGTTGGCTGTTTACCCACTCAACAGAATAATTGTGAATATTTGACTTCTTATATCATGTCCGCTTGATTGCTTATTAAACCCAAATAACCGCGAAGAGTTTAAGCTACACTTCGTCTCCACTCGCCACCTGCCTACGGTACACACAAGTCCTAGAAATCCAAGCTTGATGAGCTTTTTCTCCTTCCAATACTCTGGATGGGAATGAGAAGACAATAGGAAATCGAGCTTTTTTCGACTTGTGTGTATGCGCTAGCCCGCTTACAGACCTGAATTAAGGGGAACCACCAAGAAATTAGTAAGTTTTTAGATTGACCCCCTCCCCATCTGTTCTTACCAAGGAGAGGTGCCGCAGGCAGTGGGCTTATTTCGCGTACTCATGAATAATCGGTATCATAGTCCAGATTATGTTTACACACAAACAAACCGAACAGTCTGTAAAAAATTAAAAAAATATCGAAGAATTCCTAATTATTAAATTCTCTAAATCTTTTGTTGATACTGTAAATATTTTTTCTGTAATTCCTCTGGAATGGGAATAAGACGATTATTTTGCAAACTGACAAAACCACCCTTCTGGCTAGCCACTGCTGCTAACTCATTGTTAGATAAAATTTCAGCTTGCACAGTCCACTTTAAGCGTCCTAAGCCACTCAACCATAAACGTCCAATCACTCGGTCAATAATCTTTATTGGACGTTTATATTCAATTTCAGTTCCAGCTAGAATTGGTGTATATCCTTGCTCAATTTGTTGATTGAGTTGCCAATGTTCATCTAAAAACTTTAGACGTAAATCCTCTAGCCATCTGATATAAACAATATTACTTACAATTCCCATAAAATCAATGTCGTATGTTTTAACAGGAATTGCTAACACTACTTCGAATGGTCTGTGTAAGTTGTTATTTACTAGCATTGTTTCTCTTGATATTTTTTAATACTGCTCGGTCTGTTCAATGAAAGAGAAGTTTCCAAGTATTGATTCAGGTGATTAATTACCCTATGGATATGAACTGAATCTCCATAAAGCTTGCTCATCATTATGCCTCCTTCCAGCATTGCGATTATGATGGTAGCGATTTCATCAGCACTCACTTCCGGGCGAATTTCACCCTTTTCAATTCCTGTTTCAATAATTCGACAAATTAGATGCAGCCAAGAGTCCATCGCTTGTTGAGCACGTTCTCGCAACGCCGGATGAGCATCATCACTTTCCACAGCAGTATTCAGCAGTGGACACCCTCCTTTAATCGGTGGATTTTCTGCGAAGCTACTAAATACTCCAATGATTGCTTGCAGACGTTCTACTGCCTGGTGTTTGCTTCGTAATGCAAATCTAGTATGCTGCTTAATGTGAGCGATCGCAAAATCAAAAGCCTGTAACGCGAGATCATCTTTGCTTTGGAAGTGATTGTAAATTCCTCCTTTCTGCAATCTCGTAACACGCATGATGTCTGACATTGATGAGCCTGCATATCCCTGTTGGTTAAACAGTTCGGCTGCTTGGTAGAGAATTCTACTTTTTGTTTCTTCGCCTTTGGACATTACAGCCATTTATTAGAGTAGGGAGTTGTGAGTTTATTGAACTAAAAATTACTGTAAATTAAAAATTACCGACCGAACAGTTTCTTTATAACTATCATGATATATGCTTGTAGGTCAAGTATTTTTCAAAGCCGAGTTCTGAACAAAGATTTATTCGATAAAGTAAAGCCATACATAGATTTGCACGATGGCATTTGCAGTGAAGACAATATATATAGTTAAGTAAGTTGGCACAACGTCCAGACAATGCAGATTTCACCTGGTCATCAACACTATTAGTTTTGATGCTACCTCGACTGTAGTAATGATAAATTTTGCATCAATAGAAATTTCAGCAGCAATATTCTCAGTGGCAAGATAAGCTAACACGCCTACATATTGCACTATTTTCCATGTAGACCGTCATTAGTCATTAGTCACTTGTATGAATTTCGACTGCGCGGTAATCGAGCGACTTGCACTGAGCGTAGTCGAAGTAAGTCGAGATTCAACTACCACGAACGCGAGCAGCGTCTCGAAGAGAAGCCGAAGTATTAGTTATTTGTGTTTACCAATTGGACTTTGGACAATTGACTTAGGACAACCTCACCAGTTGATGTGCAATCTTATTTGCATAACAGCTTATCAACGGAAGTCTTGTTACAGTTGATTAGTGAAGGTTAAGGCATTTACCAAGGCTTTTCTGACAAGAATTGCTCAGACTATCACAGATATGCTAAAAAGTAACTCCAATCTTTACTGCTGTGATTGCGGTGCAAACTGTGCAAATACCTCTGCCCCTGTCAGGTTCTTGGTTTCATTCGCAAAACAGTAATATTTGGGCTTTTCATCAATGAACATCTGATGATCGAAAACAAGACCTTCACAGCTATCGAATAGTCCAACGGGTATGAAATACTGGTTAGTTTGTTTCAATTTATAAAATAGATGGCTACCACACTTCTTACAGAAGCCACGCTCTGCCCATTCTGAAGATTGATAAAATCCGATATTTTCTTCACCAGAGAAGCTAACATCACTTTCACACTCAACTACTAACAAAGGTCCTCCACCCCAGTTGCGACACATACTACAATGACATGCTCCTACCTGATTACTCATAGGGGTTGTAGAAACGTTTACTACTCCGCACAGGCAGCTACCTTTTGCAATGTTCACATTAGACATATTTTTTCTCTGCTCCCAAAAATGCGCTTCAATTTTACATTCTTTTTTGTTTCATGCTGGAAGTGTCTGCACTATTGAGTGTAGAGGCTGATACAACTAATCTAGCCGCTTCTTGACGCTGATTCAAATCAACATTGATGTTACATCTCCAATTTAAATATATGGAGTTTTGCGTTGATCGCGTGGAGTGTAACTCGATGGATGGGCTTTGTACCTCAGCCCATCCTACCCTGCTTGAGTGCAAACGTCTTATTTCAGTTTGCAGCTTGCGGTAAGTTCTAGATTGTAGAAAGTCCCTGATTTGGGATTAATTGAACGCAACTGCTGGATAAAAGCATTAAATGTTGTATTGCTTATCCCGAAGCCAGCTTCAGCACAAGCAGATAAACCTCCTTCGATGGGAATAGGAGATCCCGCCTTGGGGCTATATACAATGAATTTATCGACAGTGCTATTGCCGACAGCAGACCCAATAACCTGGCGAATTGTTTGCAAAGCGGCATTATCTAAGGAACCACCAATACTGCCAATACTGATGTTAACCGCACGACTTTCAGCCACAGCCGGCGCACTAATCGACAATATTGCCCCGACCATCATCAAACAGCTGAACTTCTTCATTTTTCTCTCCTCCAAAAAATTGAAAAACTAATAATTAGGTTTCGACATGGATGAATTACATCACAGACGCGAGCCATGTAAGGTTTTCAGACACTAGGGTTGTGTAAACTACAAAATCTATGATTCTGAACTTTTGGGGATTACTTCAGCATTAGGTCTTTCCTTTTCTGAAAAATGTTAATTTCTTAAAAATTCTTTATAAAATCGTTTTTGCAGACCCTGGCTGTCTAATTGGTGTTGGTTACAGGGAAGCTGAAAAAACATCTAGCAACAGCCACCCCAGCGTGAGACTAATATTAGTTCGGTTCCACTCTCAGATAAAATTGCGTAGCCACAAACTTAACATCTCTCTTGGTTGGGTTTAAGTCGTCTACTACCTTAGTTGTACCCACAGTAATCAAACCTAGAGCGAAAATTTCGTTGTTTGCAGCTTCAATTTGTTCTGGTGTTGCACGCGTTTGGCTCAAATCTATTGACGAAACTTGAGAACTCTGAGGCTTATTCAAAATAAACTTCTCTGTGGAGAAGCAAGGGGTGGTGAAACAGACAATGCCATTGTTTTTAAGCGCAACAAAAGTACCTTTTGCTGGAGTATCTGTAGCAGCTATGAAAGCTTCTTTAACTCTCAATTGCCCAAACTTGCCAATTTCACCAAATTCCACTGGAACTATACTACCTCTGAGAATCAGACGGCTAACATCCTGATTTTGAATTTTTGCCAGTTTGCCAAGTGGTAATTTCAGGGAACTCCAATCAATTGAAGACACATAGCATTCATTGCGAAAGACACCATCAATACAGGCAGTAGCTTTTAGGTTGTTCTGCTTGATGAAAAATCCCCCGCATCTTGGAGAAGCACATCTGCGAAAATCCCTCCGCACCGTGTAATATCCCCACTGGGGAAAGTCTTGATTTTTGACACTGGTTGCAACAGAATCATTAGCGTCTGGAGTATAAATGTCCAGAGCATGTGTCTTCGGGTAAAATCCGAAGCTAGCTAGAATTGCACCTAATAGGAGAATGAGTCGGTATTTGTAGTAAATTGATTTTTTGCTCATGGGATCTTTAAATTTTGTTTAAGGTTTTCAGACATCGTGTTTTACCTCACTCGACTGCAACCCTATGTAGGTAAAAAACGTGGAATAACTACTTATCATCCTGTCATGGTACTTTTTTAGTGTATCAGTGATTGATACTAAAACTGTTGTTAACTATATTATTAGTGCCTGACACCAAATCATCATTTGCTCTTATTAATTGTGAGGTAGTGTTAAGGACTGGTGTATTTATACTTTGTGACTATCAATTAAGCCAAATAACAGATGGAACTCCACAGCGATTTCACGGAAGTTATGTGCTGCGACGAGTCAATCATGTTCCTGGCTCAACTCCAGAGCAGCGTAGATGGCATCTTTAGTTAGGGAATATTACTCAAGTCAATTAGTCTGCTGCAAAACGTTTCACAGAGATGCCAGTATCATTTTTATGAATTATGACTGCGTTTATTACTGCCTTGTTCCAGTGTTGATGATAAATTAAAAAGTTTAAATTATACAATTAACATCCGGATAACAAAAGTGAAGTTAGGAAAAATAGTGAAGATATGATTGTAACTTTCTTTAATTGAGTTAATATAAAGGGCTTTCACAATGGTTACTACTCCTGTATACTATTTGCAAATTCTGGACAATCCGAATATTGAAATTTCTCAAGATGAGTTGCGATCGCTTCTAGGAGAAATAGAACTACAACTGCATCGTAGCCGAGTTTATCGGCGTGCTTTAGCGATTGTGCAGAAGTTAATAGGTTCAGAAACAGATCAGGCTCAAGATTTATTAAAAGCCGTAGGTAGAGAAGCGATTGGTTTAGCATTTCGACAATTTGCTAAACAAGATCAAAAGGTTGAAACAGCTACAGATACGAAGCAAGCCACAGAAACAGTCAATACTTCATTAGAGATACAACAGGAACATTGCACGGAAACAGAGCAATCCTCTAAAAATGCAGCAGAAAATTCGTTGTGGAAAAAACCACTACAATTTCTGAATCATCAGAGAATTTCTGAAGCTGAACAAGCTGAACAAACAGCCCAACAACGCATATTGTGCTTACGTCAAATCGGGCAACAACTCCAAAAAACCCGTCAGTCCAAAGGGCTTTCTTTGGATCACATCCAGCTTTCCACTCATATCCGAACCGAGCTGATAGAGGCATTAGAAAACGGCAACTCGAAAGAATTACCAGATGATATTTTTTTACGTGGATATATACGACGTTATGGAGATGCTTTAGGACTTAATGGTGTTGCTTTGGCTGCTTCTTTGCCAAAACAAGCAGCTATACCAGTAAATCAGCCCTTTTCGTACCAATCTAAAAAAGGAATGGGATTGGAAATTCGTCCAACGCATTTATATCTAGGTTATACAGTTCTTCTTGGTGGTGCAATGGGAGGATTAGCTTTGATGTCCCAGCAACAGGCAAATACCAATATATCAACTGGGCAAGATAACTCTTCTTCTGTTTTACAATCGTTAAGAGAACAATCCCCTACTGTTAAACCAGGGATTAAATCTACTAATACTGGTGTGGTTGTCGGATCTGATATTTCCCCACCAGAAGGATTATATTAACGAACTGCACCACAATCCAATTACATCTTAATTGATAAAATCTAAAGCCAAGTACTCAACATTGCGATTTGAGCCTAAATCCTCTTGTGCCTTGCTCAACATCTTGGAAAATTGGGGAAGGAAGGGGCAGCCACTGGCTGCCCCATAGTAATAATTATTATTTACTGTTGATTTTATGTTTTGGAGGTCACTCAATATAAGAATAAACTCATGGTGATGTGGGGCATAATTACTGCGCTTTGGAGGCAGAAATCCTGTCTTCATATACTTGTAACGACGAGTTAAAGCCTCCCACATCACACGCGGCAGTAATATTACTCTTGAGACTCCTCAGAGATAGATTCTGATTCTGATTCTGTTTCAAGTTCTTCTGTTTTAACTTTGGGGGCTGGAGGTTTAACCGGTTTTGGGCCACGCGCTAGTGCAGGATTCACTGGTTGCCTGCCCTCATCCTTATATGACGATCCTTTTTTCCCTTTGTCAGACGACCGATCACGGCTTGGTTTTGAGCTTCTAGGGTTGGATTCAATAGGGGTTACAGAATCCGAATTTTCGGAATTGCTGTCAGTGCTTCCTTGAGACTGACGTTCCGATTTTTTGATTGGACGTTCTACCATTGTTGATTTTTGTAAATTTATCTGTATGGTACATCGGTTTGGTGACTATCAGACTGTCGAGTCGCATTTTTAAAGATTTTATCGAACAGAATTCAAGAGTCAGGAGTCAGAATTTAGAATAAATTTTGTATGACACAACGACCGGCGGTAGTTGAATCTCGACTTACTTCGACTACGCTCAGTACAAGTCGCTCAATTACCGCGCAGTCTAAACTCAGTGCATCGCTGGCGGATGAATAACCGGGTTTAAGACCCCATCAAATCGTAGATTTGGTGGTGCAACAATTCAGTCGCAGGTCTGAATCCCCGAATGATAGCGAAGCGTAAAGCCTTCTCTACGAGAGGCTGCGCCAACGGCATAGCTTCTCTACGAGACGATACCGCGAACGCTTAGAGCGAGTCTTCTCTCAGGGGGAGACGCCAAGGGCGAACGAGCATCTTGATTCTGACTCCTGAATTCTGATTTCTGAATTCTGTTTATCAATTAACTCACTAAATTAAAAAATGGGTGCGTTATCTATAGCTGAACACACCCGATAACTATTGAACAAAATCAGGTCGTGCCTGTTGCCTTGATTTGAACTTTTCCTCTAAAACTGCCCAATTTTCTTGTTCAATTAAGTTAGTCAACTCATCAAGGTTTTGACGATATTGTTGGAGCGATCGCAGCAATGCTTGACGATTATACCGTGCCATCATCACGCCCAACTCTGGATTCCCGCCACCCACACGACTGGTATCCCGAAAACCTGAACTAGCTAACTTTTGGGCTAATTGCAAAACATCGGGGTCAGTTTCGCTCAAACAAGCTGCAATCAACGAGGAACTGACCATCACCGGTAAATGGGAAATCCAACTCACAGCGCGGTCATGTTGCTCAGGTTGACAATAGTAGATATTAGCTTTGAGCGATCGCACAATTTCTTCTACAACTGTAATTGCATTAGCTGGTGTCGTAGCGATCGGTGTTAATACATAAGGTTTATCAACAAATAAATCTCGCTGTGCAGCTTCTATCCCACTGTCTGTTCTACCCGCCATTGGATGACCACCAATAAAATTATCCCAAAGGGGAGAAATATCTTTAACTATCTGTGCTTTTGCCGAACCGACATCAGTGACGATTGTAGCGGTAGGCAAATGAGCGATTAACTGTTCAAATTGGGGCACAATAAGGCCTAGAGGTGTACAAATAAATACAACTTCTGCGGCTGCTAACAGGCTTAGATCGACTGATGCTTTATCTACACTGCCGAGGGTAACTGCCTTTTGACAGGTAGCTTCACGGCGACTGACTCCTAAGATATGATGTCCTTGCGATCGCAAATCAAAGCCCAAAGATCCGCCAATCAGTCCCAATCCTAAAATCCCAATATTCATTTTTGATTTTGACATTCTGTTTTTTATGACTTTACCAACTATTAAAGTTGGCATCCAAGGGGTAGCATCGATGACTGTAGAGGAATTACTGGAACAATACGCAGCAGGAGTCTTAAACTTTAGTGGTGTTGACCTCCCAGAAGCCAATCTGAGTGGAGCAAAACTCAGTGGCGTAAATCTGAGCGATGCTAATTTGAGTATAGTCAACCTGAGTGGTGCAAATCTGAGTGAAGCTAACTTGAGCAATGCCAAGCTGAATATAGCCAGACTCAGTGGCGCGAATCTAGGCAGCGCCATTCTCAACAACGCTAGTCTTAATGTCGCTAATTTGATTCGAGCGGATCTAGGTCGCGCCCAACTCAGAAGAGCGTCATTAATCCGCGCCGAGTTAGTTCGCGCTGACCTCAGTCGCGCTGACTTGTTGGAGGCTGACCTGACCGGCGCTGATTTGCGAGAGGCGACACTCCGCCAAGCGAATCTCCGTCACGCTAACTTAAGTGAGACTATCTTGAAAGGTGCTTCCTTAACTGGAGCCAACTTGGAGATGGCTAACTTAAACGCTAGTGACCTTAGTCGTTCTGACTTGAGTGGTGCAAATTTGCGAGATGCCGAACTCAGACAAGGCAATTTCAGCCATGCTAACTTGAGCGGGGCAGATTTGAGTGGTGCAAATCTTCGATGGGCAGATTTGAGTGGTGCAAATCTCCGGTGGGCAGATTTGAGCGGCGCAAAATTGAGCGGGGCAGATTTGAGCGGCGCAGATTTAAGCAATGCCAACTTAACAAATACAAGTTTAGTCCACGCCAATTTAACTCAGGCAAAATTAATTAGAGCAGAATGGATCGGTGCTGACTTAACAGGAGCAACTTTAACTGGAGCCAAGCTATATGGCACTTCCAGGTTTGGTTTAAAGACTGAAAGCATGGTTTGTGAATGGGTCGATCTTAGCCCAAATGGCGATCGCTCCATTATCCAAAACTTCCATTCTGAAGAGTCACGAGATTTTTTTAACGAAACACCGCCAACAATTCGGATTATTGTTGATGCAGCCCTAGAACACGAAGCCAATTTTGCGATCGCTGGCGCTTACTACCAAATTGCTCAAGAATATCGGGGGCTAAAACAACCTCCAAGTATCGAAAGTGGTCGTCGCCGGACTATTTTCACCTTTCATGTAGATAGCGACGAAGCATTATTTCTCACTGCTTACATTGTCATTCTTCCCTTTTTAGATGCTGCATCTACCCAAAAGAATATTTCTAGCATTGTGGAAATGATTAATAGTGAAGTTATTGCAACCCAAGACTTAAAATCGCTAAAATCACCTCATATAGTGAAACAATTAAATACTCTTTTAGAACAAGCTAGAAATCAGGCTACAACAATTAAACAGATGAAAAGAAATATTGAAGTAGCCGCAAAATTAAATTTTTGTAAAGCCCCAACCCAAATGGTTTTAACGAATTCCAGCGCCCACACTTTGATTGTTTATGACCATCCCAACTTTGGGAAAAGATTTATTAATCGCTCTGCTCTCAATGCTTCAGCTTATGATATATCCAGTGATTCAACAAAAAATATATTACCTTCATTAGATATAATTATAGATTTTGTCAAAGGATTTCATTATATTAGTCATTAGTTATGAGGCATTGGGCACTTGTACTGATTTTCGACTGCGCGCTAATCGAGCGACTTGTACTGAGCGTAGTCGAAGTAAGTCGAGATTCAACTACCGCGAACGCGAACAGCGTCTCGTAGAGAAGCCGTTGGCGTGGTAACAGAGCGTAGCCGTACCCCTCCGGGGAAGCAAGCTACGCGCAGCGTCTCGTAGAGAAGTGCAGCCTCTCCAAGAGTTGTATTGGGCATTGGGCATTGAACTAATGACTAATGACAAATGACAAATGACAAAAAACAAAAATTTTGGAGGAAAAAATGAGCAATATTTTTAATAAAATGATTGGTCGAACTCGCTATGTAGTGTTTCGCCTATTTCTGCACTTAGGGGGAGGTGAAGTAGCGCCAATTTTGGGAGTATTAAATAGTGCTGGACGAGATGCGATCGATGCTGATGGCGATTTAGAAGTTTTGGGAGAAGGATTGGTAGAAATCAGCCAAACCCTGCTGCAATACGATGAATATTGGCTTTCTGCTGCCAACGAAGGTGACATATTTTTTAATGAAGGCGAGGCAGGGGATTATGTGAATGAATTATTTACTGACTCTGCCGAAAGATATCTCAGCGAACCAGATTACAGTTCTAACTCTGGATTGAATGAACCTTTATCTATACCTGTAACCCGCAACGTCATTGTGATGATTACAGTAGCTTATGAAGGAGAAGTACCAGATTTGGAAACCGATCTTTCTAACGTTCAGGCGCTCAAGGAAGGATTGAAAGCATTGATAAATTTGCATTATAAACATAGATTAAAGGCAATCCAAGTGCATTTCTCTCCAGCACAGCTGGGCGATGAACTCACTAGCGATCAACTGTTGCAATATTATCCAGAATTGATTCCTTTGTAATTTGTTGGGTAGTCCGTACTTACTACTCGTATCGATAAATTGTTAAGCTCAGAGATAGGACAATAATCCAATGATCATGACCATAGTACGTAAATTTACAGCCGTTTTTTTAGCTCTGAGTTTGTGTGTCACAACTGTCGCTTGTGGTGGAGGAAACGAAACTACTCCTCCTGCTAAGAACGTTAACCAAACCTCTACTAACACAAAGCTGAGTGATGGTGAGTATAAAATACAACAAGCTACTTATGACGATGCAACTGGTGAGTATAGCCTGTTTTTACTTAACAATAATCCCCCAACCTTTGCAACCGAAAATTTGCAAATGGCACGGTTAACTGATGATGAAATCAAGCAAGGTAAGAAAACCTATCTGAAGGTAGAAAAAGGACAACCGATTTTATATCTAACGGAAGACTTTAAAATAGATTACGTCCACAACGTTACCGAGAATAAAACCAATCCCCAAACCGGACAGCAAGAGACGGTTGTAGTCCGTCGAGAAAATAGCTTCTGGGCACCATTTGCTGGGTCTGTGGCTGGTGCTGTGGCAGGTCAGGCGATTGGTAGTCTGTTGTTTAGGCCCCAGTATTATGTACCCCCTGCCTATTACCCAGGACAAGGATTAAGTGGCTTTGGTGGATATGGCACAAGCTATGGCCAAGCAGTTCAAAATTACCAAACTCGATACAATACGCAACCAGCAGCCGTGAGAAATCGCACTGCATTCCGTAATACAGGGACAATTAGAAGGTCATATCCTGGAAATTCCAATGTACGCAATGTACCGCGTAGCACTACAGGTAATAACCGTCCTTCTGGTTCTGGTTTTGGTGGTAGTACGTTGCAGCCCTCTGGTAGAGCCACTTCACCCAGACGCAGTTCTGGTAGTGGTTTTGGTAGCGGGCGTAGTTCAGCACCCCGCCGCTCAACTGGTTTTGGCAGCAGACGCCGTTAGAAAATTCCAAATGCAATAAATAGACTGCCTAAAAAGTTAAGGTAGTTGTACACAAAGAAGCCGGAGGGTAACAAGTCAAACCTCCGGTTTCTCTTTAATATCTATGCAATTTACGAGGAGGAATTATTAATTATTCGGTTAAATAATATGAAATACTAAATACAAATATTGCTAAGAAAACAGGAATCATTTTACTAAAGTCTATTCGCTTTTGTTGAACCATTTCTAAACAAGACATCGGAATCATCACAGGCCAGAAGATAGTTGTTAGCACAAACATCACAACCGAGAAAAATTTATCTTCCGGGTTAGAAGCAGGATGACGTAGGGAAAATATTAACCAATTAGTTAAAAAATAGCATGTCATTAATAAGTAACCAATAGTTAAAGTCAGTTGTATCTGATTCACTGTAAGTACTCCTGATGTTATGTGAACTTTACTATAGCCTCTCCTATTCTAGTAAGGTATACTATGAACCTCAATAGTGGATTTTAAATTAGTAGAAATGAAGGCATACTCACTAAGTCGTTAGACGTAAATCAATTAAAGTTTGTAGTTTTGAATAAGTTTTTTAAATTTTGGACAATGAATATTTACTATCACAATCCAAAACTTAAATTTAGTCAGTTATTAAAGCAATAATTAAGCTGTCTTAAAAAATCGAATAATTTCGCGGACATGATCCAGAAATTGCCCGTCAGTAGAAAGTTGCGCGATCGCATTTCTGGCTTCTCTTCCCAAACGCTCATGTTCTGTTTGATTTGTCGCCCGTAATTCTTCTAAATTAGCTGCAATTCGGGCTAAATCTCTGCGAGTTTCTTCGGCAAAACGTTGTTGAGTTGCGGATAAGGAATAGGGTTGTTCAGGATTGAGTTGATCTTCCAAAGACTGGATTTTTTGTTCCAATATAGAGAAGCGATCGCGCAGTTCAAAAATATCTTCGCGCGGATACTTCCATTCTTGGCGAATCATCGCTAACCGCGCATATAAATACTCATAAGCGCGAATCGCTGGACGCAGAATTGTTAATAACAAAGCCGCACCAGAACTTATATATCCAACTGTACTAATACCAGTGACAGCAAGGGTATAAAGACCAACGGCTGAGAATAAGTGTAAAGCAATAGCAACCCAGAGCGATCGCTTTGCCAATACTGTGACATACTTTACTTGTTTCTCATCAACTGGAATGCCTTTCTCAGTTGATTGTGCTGCTTCTGCTAAGACTTCTTTGGCTTGAAAATGCACATTCCACGGTACGGTAACAATTACCAACAGCCACCAAAAACTAGCACCACCAATTACCCAATCAAGAAAGTTACCTGTAGGTATGTGCAACCATTGCAGTAAGCCAAAAGCCACCAGCACCGGAACCACAATTCCAATAATGGAACTGATGAAAAAGTTGATATACATCTTACCCTGTCTCCGATGAAACTATCACCTCGATTATGGCTAGTGGTTCTCAATTATACAAATATATTTGTGATGGTTTTTCTAGTTGCACATAATAAAAGAAGGGAGAAAGAATGGAATACTGCTTTGTAGAGTTTCAAGTAGATGATTGCAAAAGATTCAATGCTCTTTGTGAAGTTTTCAACGAAATTAAAAAAGATAAAGACAACGATTCTTGGCGTAATAACGTTTCCCCGTCATTATTGGATGAGATAACTGCGCCAAATTGATTGAGTGTTTTTACTACCTTTTTCTGGAATTAGCAATCGCCAAGTTTTACCTTCTTGCTGAATTTGCAGGTAAACATCAAAGGGTTTTTTGGGTTGCGTCAAGCGCCGTTTTGGTAGCTTAACAATCAAGTCATAGGTTCCCCGCACGTGGAAAGCTGGTAAATTTTCAATCGTCAGTGGTTGTTCCTGGGTAATTGATAGCCGTTTGATTTCAAATCCTTGAAAATCTAGATCCAACTGTTGGCTAAGTTTTTGTTGAGTCTGTTCTAGCCCAAGTGCGATCGCTTTTTGCACTAAATCGCTAGTTGGTAGCAGTCCAATACTGCCACAAGCTGTCACTAGCACCAGCAATATTGCTGTCAAAACTAACCGCACCATGTTATTCCTGAGATTCCACTTATCAGCGATAGTATAACTGTAGATTCTCTCAATTCTCTGATCTACCATGCCAAAACAGTCTATAGGTCTTGATAAACAACTCTACAATTATCTTTTATCCGTTTCGCTGCGAGAACCAGAAATTCTTAGGAAGTTGCGCCAAGAAACTGCCAATCATCCCCGGAGTGGAATGCAGATTTCACCAGAACAAGGGCAATTTATGAGCCTTCTGGTGCAGTTAATTGGAGCGAAGAAAACCCTAGAAGTTGGAGTATTTACGGGTTATAGCTCACTTTCTGTAGCTTTGGCGCTACCGACTGATGGGAAGATTATTGCTTGTGATGTGAGTGAAGAATTTACTGCGATCGCCCGACGATATTGGCAAGAAGCTGGGGTTGCCGATAAAATCGATCTACGATTGGCACCAGCTTTGGAAACTTTAGATTGGCTATTGGCAACTGGGCAAGCCGAAACTTTTGATTTTGCCTTTATTGATGCTGATAAAGAAAATTATCATGGATATTATGAGCGATCGCTGCAATTAGTGCGTCCAGGTGGATTGATTGCGATCGATAATGTTTTATGGTCTGGACAAGTAGCTGATGAGCAAAATCAAGATGAAAGCACTCAAGCAATCCGCGCGCTGAACGAGAAGTTACATCATGACAAACGCATCAGCCTCTCCCTTGTCCCCATTGCCGATGGACTTACTTTAGCAATCAAGCGAGCTTAATACGGCAAGAGCGCACAACTAACTGTGCGCCCTTATTGCGTGTTCTGCTTCTATTTACTTAGAAGTTATAGCCAACTCCTAATAGTAGCCCTACATCAGTATCATCCAGAAAAGAGGCATTTACGGAACCTGTCACCGTAAATCGAGAACCTACAGGAAGGTCTACACCACCAGTTAGCAGTAATCCAATATCAGTATCTAGATTAGCTTCAATTGCTACGCCAGCACCGATAAAAGGAGATATAGCAAAGCTTCGTTCACCCACGCTACCTGCTGTCCGTGGAGAAAAATCTAAAGTTAGGGGAACCAAAAATATTGTATCGTCCCCAAAGATCACCGATGGTCTAACTGATAGATAGTTTGTCAAACCAACTTTACTGATTACTGCAAAGTTACTATCGCTCAAAGCTGTATCGTTGCCGCTCAAACCAATATTACCACCACCACCGATATAGCTTCTGCCACCACGAGTAGCTCTACCTGCTGTAACATCGGGTGTTCCATCCGTGCTTCCTGGTGGCTGATTTAACTGACTGATGTTAACATCAGGCGGAATCAGGACTTGGTTAATTGCATGGATGACACCATTGCTAGCTTTAACGTCTGCTTGGAGAACTCTGGCATTATTCACCGAGACTTGACTTTTAGCGGAATCGATTTGAATATTTACAGGTCTTCCTTCATCGGTTGCCAATTCCCCTGCCGAGAGTTGACTAGAAGTTACCGCACCGGGAACCACATGATATCTCAAAATCTTAACTAACGCTTCTCTGTTTTCTGGTTGCTGTAACTGTTCTAAGGTAGCAGCAGGTAAAGCAGCAAATGCATCATTGGTGGGAGCGAAGACCGTATAAGGGCCTGGCTGTTGAAGAATATCTGATAGACCGGCTGTCTTTAATAAAGAAGTCAGAGTTGTAAAAGAACTACTAGATGCTGCCAGAGAAACAATATCGGTACTTGTAGGAGTTCCAGCTACAACGTACTGACTAGCTGGAAGATTGCTAGCAATGGGTTGTGCCCGTCCCTGTCTAACTAAAGCTTGATATAAAAGTGCTGCTGCTTCAGCACGAGTCAAAGACTGTTGGGGATTGAGTTGTTTTACATCCGGGTAGTTGACAACAAGATTACCTACTGTCGCTGCTGCCACACTGCCAACAGCATACTCAGGGATAGCTGAGGCATCGTTGTAGTAATTAGTGAGAGTACTTGTATCGCCACCAGTTAAACCTAAGCCACTACTTAAAGCAACGATCCCCTGCACTCTAGGAATTTCTTGATTTGGTCTAAACACGTTCCCAGGATAGCCTGCCAAAAATCCAGTCTCGTAGGCGTTTTGAATTGCAGCAGCTGCCCAGTAGTTAGCAGGAACATCACTAAATCCACCTGCACTTAATTGCCGAACTCGGTTTTGGTTACTGAAAGCTTTTTGAATCAAGGCAGCAAATTCAGCACGAGTCACAGGCTGATTTGGTCTATAAGTACCATCAGGAAAGCCACTAATCACGTTATTCTCAGCTAGGGCTTGAATGAAGGGACGCGCCCAATAATCTGAGGAAACATCAGACAAGTTAACTGTTGAAGTAGGTGATGGTGTCGCTGGTGATGGTGTCGCAGATGGAACAGGAGTTTGAGATGAAGCTGGGGCAGAAATTACGATGGGAGTTATTGTAGCAGCTGTCATTCCCAGAACTAGCAAAGCAACCTTTGTTGATGACCAACGAGACAAACTAGACATGGAAATATCCTCTTTTCAATTTCTTGGGTTGACTATTGGGAAATACTGGATGCAAGGTTAAGTGAATACAAATATCCAGATGATTATTTGGTTCGCCTTGATATGGAAACCAAAATGAAACCTGTTAACTCTGGAAAGTTCAAATGTGGGACATTATGAGTAGCTGCTCTGATATCTCATAACATTTATCCAAATGTTTACCACATTATGTAGTATCGGATTCCTATTTGTTTGTTTTTTAAAGAACCGCAGATCGCACTAAAGAGAAGCAGGCATACTGTGGTAATCTCTTCTGTTGCAACAATAAAGATAATTAATGCAGATAGGCGATTTTATCAGTTTTAAAATTCCAGTCAAGCAGTAAAATAATTGGCTTTTAATAGCCATCTCTTTATAATTGCCGAGGAGGGTTCATGCCGTCAAACTAAATGTATCATGATCTTTAGCAAGATTTAATAAATAAAATGTCTCTTGGCGATATGATGTAGTATTATTCTTTAATCAAAATTATACAACTAACTCAGGGCTGGATTTTGAAGAAAAACTTTCACTCTTTAGATAGTTGTCCTGAATGGTAAATTTTCAAATACTAGACTAAAAATTAGCGATCGCAATCAAAATTTTCGAGCCTGATTGCCCCAAGATTTTTGGCTAAGAATTATTTTTTTCCAAAAGACTATTTTATAAAAGCGAACCCAAAGATAAACTAGGATTTTTGGAAGCTGGCTAATCTGTATAATAAATTTTGCTCACAACTCCTCTGGAGGTAGGGCAACAAATCCTGTTTTTAGTCCACGCTTGAATCCTGCTTTTTCATAGAAGTGCAACGTCTCTTCGTGTTTTGAACCACTTAGAAGCATCACTTTATAGCACTGTTGCTGCCATGCTAAAGCTAAGGCATAATGCAGCACTTGTGTACCAAATCCTTGTTGTCGATAATCGAGATGGGTAACAACATTTTCAATAATGCCGTATGGACGTGCGCCACGCGTCAAGTTGGGAACAATAGTTAAATTACATGTTGCTACTAGCTGGTTATCAACATCAGCTACAACGTAATACAAACGGGGATCATGTAAAATCCCATCCCAGATAGATTGTAAAACATCATCAGTCGGTAGAGGTGCATCGACAGGATTTAGATGCTTATATAAAGCCAAAAGTTGCGGAAGTTCGTCGCGTGTAATTAGGCGAACGGTAATTATCGGTTTAGACAAAGCTGTAAATCGGTGTAAAAATTTATCGTTGCGATAAGGCAGGAGGTAGTGTTTCGACTACGCTCAACTGCCGCGTAGTCGAAACTCAACAACCAGGCAGGAGGCAGGAGGAAAGAAAGTTTTGGTCTAGTTTACCTCTGTTCACATAGTTTCGTTTTAAGGGAATTTTTGACATTTCAAATGTCAAAATTATGGGAATGTCAATTCAGTGCGAGCAACTCCAGCACGTTCATGGCGGGCTAGCAGTTTAACTGTACTACCTTGAGGCGCACGCACCACCCATTCAACTTTTGCCCGATCCTTGGTAGGATCGCTGTGCCGTCTAATGGGAGTTGAAGGCTTATAGGCTCGTCCTTCTAATTGACCTAACTCTTCACGGGGTTTACCCGTTACCAAAGTTCCCCCAGAAGGCAGTTCAATTTCACAGATACAGCCCCGCACCAGCTTTTTTTCTAAAGCTTTTTGGGTGACGTTGGTGGGCAACCAGCCTGTATTATGTACAACCAATTGCACCCGATAAGTATCATCACCCAAGTTGTGGACACTGGCTTCGTAAATCTCTAAACGCGGAGATATTAACAGATGCCAAACCAGCCATTCTGGGAAGAGGGCTATTTCTTTCTCCAGAAATTCAGGCGGTGGATTTGTCCAAGCGTACATGGTATCCCAGCCGCCTAGTTCAATCTGACCGAGTTGGGGATGCTGGAAGGGATACCAATCTACATAGCCCTTACCTGTAAGTTTTTCATCGCTCCAACGCAGCAACTTCAGGTCATCTTCTACAGGGTGTTCTCGCTGCCAATCGATGTATTTATAATCATTAATTCCAGCTTGACGTTGCGGACTCCAGACTTCTACTGTCCAGGCAAATAAACCTTGATATTCATAAGCCCAATCGTCGAATGTACCTGTAATTACGTCTTTGGGGTCATAGCGGAAATCATGAAAGGCGGAGATGGCTGGGTATTGAGTAAGTTCAGTACCTTTAGCGCCAATGCGTTGATAAGTGCGGAGGTCATTGACGGGGAATTCATCATCGCTGAGGTGGGTGTAGGGACGGATGAGAACACCGCTAAAGGTATGAAAAGCGATCGCTCCTGTAATATTAGGATGTGTACTGATAAACTGAACAAGCGATCGCACTTCTGTTTCAGATGTAGGATAAGAACCAGACCCCGATTGCTCAGATTCTTGCCGCCACAAAAACGGAAAATTCCGGTTTAAATCTAGTCCTTGCTTAGAACGCTGAATCTGAATCTGAACTCCGTCATAATTTTCTATATTTCCTTCTGGTAGTACGCGATAATACTGACCACCTGTTTCTGTTGGTTCGCGTTGCACCAGCAGCCGTGGTTCAGTTGGACAGACTTTCCAAGCCCCATTAGCATCGGGGATTCGCATCAGTAAAATCCGACCATCGCCATCGATATCTTCCATCACTAACCCGTCGTTCCCTTCCTCATCATGGGGATAGGGACGAGTACCGGAGCGAATAAATTTCGGTTTGTCAGCCAATGCCAACTCCGCGCCATCAGGGTTAACACGGGGGCAAATGTAGAAGGTGCGGGTATCTAAACAACGGGTAAACTCTGGGTGAGTGCCGTAAGCTGTAACTAATGTTTGCAAGAGGTATAGGCAAACACTTGACGGTGCTAGTTCAGTGGCGTGGATGTTCCCATCAACCCAAAGGGCAGGTTTTTCTTGATGTGCGCCACTGGCAAAGTTGGTAACTGTCAATAGCCAGATGTCACGTCCTTCGTAACTTTTGCCAATGCTTTCTATGTGTACTAGTTGGGGAAATTCCTTCGCATAACTGTGTAGAATGCGCGTTAAGTCTTCATAACGATAGTATTTATCAAACCGAACATCTGGCATAATAAACCCCTCAGTACGAATTATTTTAAACCTATTGCCGTTTGAATTCTTGTATTAATAGCTGACAACGTTTACTAGCTTCTCTAGCTTGTTGTCTGAACTGTTTAGCTTTTTCCCGATCCGTTAAACACACTTCAGTTGCTTTTTTACTAAATTTTACAGCTTGACTACTGAGTTCCTTGATCCGAGTTTTTAATTCTTCAATTGTTTTCATTAAGTAATATATTTCTGGTTTATGATTTCATATTTATTTTTAATCTTCACTCCTGCCATCAACTTTCCGACTACAGCGAATTAATAGAATTTTTGTATATATTTCAACTACTTTACTGATGTTATTGAACTTTTAGATAGGTGAAGCTAAAAATAAGTATCTAGCTAATTTTATGGCTGAAACAGAAGTCTCAAAGGATTAATTAGGTTTACCCGTAATCGTAAATGCTGCCCAGTAATAAGGATGATTATAAAGATTTTTATCTGATGCCATTTTACTATTTCTATATAGTTGGGTCGCTAAATAAGTTTGAATTCTTACTTCCTCTGGATGCAGATTATTCAAAATATCTTCATACCATTTTGTCAGTTCTCCGGCAGTTAGTTCTTTCAGCCATCGTGTGGCTTCCGCTAAAGCAATAACTGCTGATTTATTAGGCTGTAATCGTCGGTAAAACTCGATCATTACCAAAGCACTAGCGGAAGATTCCACACTCCAGAGAGTACTCACTACATGAGGTACGCCCTGACTTACAAAACCACTGACTAAACTCACATATTCACTAGTGATAGTGTGGTTGCTAGTACTTAAATTTTCACAAGCAGAGAGGGTAATAAGGTTGTAACTTGCAAGATTTTGTTGGCAAATTTCATCTAGAGTAAGTCTATCTTCACCTGCTAATGCTAATTCTGACTTTTTGGGTTCAACCAAATTATTAGTGGCATAACCCGTAAAATGTAAGATGTTATAATTATCAGATAAGGCATTTTCAACAATACTTTTTGTCGCTTCTGCTCCCGGAATTCGTTGGATGTTATTGAACATCTGACTAACAATTTCAGATTCCAGTTTGGCAAATTTAAGTGTGGGATAACCTGTACTTTCAGGATGTTCAACACTAAGCAAGAACTTATTTTGCCACTGCCAAATATCCTCAGTTCTGATTGATAAACCTATTTGGGCACTAGGTAGATAGGTGACGCTGAAATTTGATTCCACATTGGGTAACTCTTCTGGTGATGGCGAAGAAAGATGAAAAAGTGTATGAATGGGCAATCGATACAAGTCACGGTGAGGAATTAAGACCAGTTGGGTGATGCCTTCGAGTTCCTGTGCAATTGTGGAAATATTCAGGATTTCATACAGTTGCAACAGTTTCTCTTCCATCTCAACTCGCCAAGAATGCTGGCTTTTACTTTCTTTGTCATGGGCTGTGCTGCGATATTCTTGGTAGTGTTGATGCCAATCTTCTAGCCAAGTTTCAAATTCAATTAGGCGTTGTACTGCTTCGGGTAAAGGCAATTCATTGAGACGGATAGCGTCTTCTCCTAAAGGTATTACCCCAGTATCTTGCATGGGTGTAAACAGGAGAATCGGTGATGGCGCTTGGTCTTTGAGAATAAAAGTATGTAGGGCAACTGGACTAATATGCCAGTAAATAATTGCTGTTGTGGGATTGAATAGTTGTTGAATTGCGCCATAATAAGGCGAGTAAATATTATGATTCCAGCCAGAAAGCAGCCAGTTTAAACAAGCATTTTTGCCTTGTTCGGCAATTTCCCAAGCTTCTACTAAATCACCCGACTCTACAGCTAAATCAACTGCCAATTGATCGAAGCCGGCAAATTTTAAAGCTAGCTGTTTTTTACTTTCGTCTGAGCGAGTTTCTTCACTCAGTAATTGTCGCAATAAATCTGTCCCACGTTGCAGCAATTCTTGAACTTGTGTGGTTTGTCCCAAACCCATCAAAACTTTGCTTAGAGATTGTAAAACCTCTAAATGCAACTGGGGAAAATATTCTAATGTCAGGGTTAACAGCGCTTGATGGTACTCAGATGCAGCTTTACGCCAATAATCGCGCGTATTGGTATGTTTTTTACCTTCTTCGTAGTAAGTATTAGCGATCGCAAAATGCAATCTACCCCAACCTTCTGGATGGGTATCTGTCCGCAGATGCCTTAACCCTTCTTCGTAGCTGGCTAATTTTCCTTCGTAGCCGCCCTGTTGTAAGGCAGGATTTGCCGCGATGATACTACTCGACAAATTCAGTAATTCGTCATAATTCATTAAATGACCGATCGCAGTTCCCCTACCAATCCAAGCTTCCCAATAATCTTGTTTAATTTGCAAAGCGTTGTCATAACAGGCGATCGCATCGGCAAATTGTTCTAAATGAAACAGTGCTATTGCCTGATTATACCAAGCTAAGTGGAAGTCGGGTTTAATGGCGATCGCTTGCCGATAGGAGGTGATCGCTTCTTGTCTACGTCCTAAGTTGTCTAATGCTATACCTCTGTTGTACCAAGCTAAGTAGAAGTCGGCTTGAACTGAAAGTGCTTTGTCCCAGGAGGCGATCGCTTCTGACCACCTGCCTAAATTAAACAGCACTACACCCCGGTCTATCCAAACTTCATGGTACTCTGGGTTAATTTCTATCGCTCTGTCATAAGATATAATCGCCTCGGCAAATTGTTCGCTCACAGCTAGGGCTATGCCTCGGTGATACCAGTTTTCCTGGTCTTCAGGTTCGAGTTGTAGCGCTTGGTCATAACTAGCAATAGCTTCTGGTAGCCAACCTAATTTCAGCAGTGCCAAACCCTTGCTAGACCACGCTTCTTGATAGTCTGGCTTGATTTCTATAGCTTTGTCAAAAGAAGCGATCGCTTCTTCAAAGTATCCTAATTCTCCGAGAGTTCCACCCCGGTTGTACCAAGCTTTGTAGAAGTCTGGCTTCAGTTGTATGGCTGTTTCATAAGATGCGATCGCTTCATCAAAACGTTCTAAATGGAACAGCGTTAAGCCTCGATTAAACCAATATTCGGAAAATTCGGGTTGCATTTCAATGGCTTGGTCATAAGATGCGATCGCGCCTAGCAAATCGCCTGTTTTCGCTTGGCTTAGACCTTGGTAAAACCACCCTTGAGCGTGGGTAATCGGATTATCGTTATGCCGCTCAATAATACCAGGAGAATTACTGCTTTGAACTGCCAAATCCGAAGCAAGTTGCTGGACTAAATTGGTACTTTGATCCAACTTCACCCACAACTCATCTAAAGTATTAGCCACATTTGGCTCTAAATTCGTCAAAGTGTTATCCCAGGTTTCCACCGAGGGAGACGTTGCTAATTCAGTCTTTTGTCTCGTGGAAAGAAGATTTGCTGGTGTAGTAATTTGAACAATTTCTTCGTCGAACCGAAGTTGGGTCAACAAGCTGATTGTATCTTCTGCTGCCGGCAGGGGGATATTTTCTGGTATTGTAGTTTGGGCGTCTTCCCTTTCATATTCCGATACCAGTTCCTCGAAGTTTCCGGCCGATCTCTCCTCAGAAGAGGTATTTTGAGGTGCTGACGTTATTGGTTCAACATCTGGCTCATCATATTCCCATAATTGTTCGCCAAAGCTAAGGATTAGCTCTTGTCCAGGAGAAGTTGGGATAATTTCTTCATTGGTTGTAGTTTCGATTACATCTGGCTCATCATACTCCCATAACTGCTCGCCCAAATCGCGGATCAGTTCTTGCCCAGGAGTAGTTTCGATTACATTTGGCTCATCATGCTCCCATAACTGTTCGCCCAAATCGCGGATCAGTTCTTGCCCAGGAGTGATTTCTAGATCATCTTGTGCCTGATTGCCCTGATAATCTTCTATTTCTGTAGGTAAGTTTTGCATTAGCCGAATGCCAATGTCATAAGCAACTTCTCCAATTCTGCCAACACCAAGTTCCCCCAATTGCACCATCTGTGTTGCTAAAAGAGGATTTGGTGTAGGTGAAGCTAGCAAGCTTTCACCAAACATCACCAACCAGTCTATCCAACGTTCAGCCGGAATGCGATATTCGATTCGTTGCAGATACCTCAATGCCCACTGTCGTCCTCGTGCTTGATGCACGCCTTCTAACAATTGGATAAACAATTGTTCCAGATCCGCATTGGTTAGTTCTGGTGGTACCCCCACCAGATTGCGTCCTCTCGAAGCCTTGAGAGAACTATTCTGTTTACTTGCAATGAGGCGCTTTAAAAACCTTTTAAGCGACTGCGATATCCGCCTGAGCATCTGCCACACTCTTGGATTTTGTTTTTCTAGATTGTAGCCATCGTTGTCTTAAAAAAATCATCAATTACGTAAAAATCCATTAGATTCGGACAGCGCTTCCGTAGAGGTTAGCAAAAAATATACAAATCTTCAAGAGCATAGCATTACAACGTTACAATTCCCAGGTTTAACTCTTGAATTTGACTCTGGCAAGCAGTTAATTTTCAGTTTGCTCTGTAGTCGATTGACCGTCAGGATATAACTGACTAATTAATGCCTGGACAAGCACTTGTGGATCGTCTGTATCAACGGCAAGCTGTTGAGCAATTTGCTGACGTAAATTTTCATCCTCCTGTAACATTACAAACAACTGTTCTAGGGTGACAGTTTGGTATTCTCCCTCTGGTAAGTTCTCTGGCGCACCTGCTGACTCCGATACTGAGGCAGTTCCTTCAGAGGGCAAAGGAGTTGTGCTAAAAGCATCTGGCCCTTCATATTCCCAAACTGGTTCGCCTTCATTGCGTGTCAACAACTGCATCCCGATATTATAGGCAACATCTCCAATTTCTCCGACTTTTAACTCACCCAATTGCACTAACCGCGCCGCCATTTCATTATTGGGTGTCGGAGATGCGAGCAATCTGTCGCCAAAGCGCCCTAACCACTCAACCCACTCTTGAGTTGTGATGCGATGTTCGATATTATGCAGCCACTTCTGTGCCCATGCTTCCCCTCGTGCTTGATGTACTCCTTGCAACAGTTCGTTGAAGAGAAATTCCAGATCCGTATCGCTCAAGGGGGGTGCTGGTTCTTTTTCCACATTTCCCCTCGATTTTGAGGTAGTCTGTTTTCCTCCAAACAAGCTCTGAAAAAGCTTTTTGAGCCATTGAAATAGCCGCTTGAGCATCTGCTGCACCATCGAGTTTTACTTTATCTATAAAATTGTAGCGATCGCACTGGACTATGGCGTTAGTTCAGTAAATAAAACGTATAGTCATTTGTCATTAGTCATTAGTCATTTGTCAAGAGTTATTCTTCTCTGCTTCCCAGTCTTCTTAAATAGAACAAATGTACTAAATGATATGCTATAATTCCGATACATTGATGTTGAAATCATAGTAGAGGATAAGCTTTGGTTGCTTGCTTTCCTGAGTGCCAAAATTTAAGGCATTAGTTGAGTGCAAGGGCTATGGCAACATCGATAAATAAAGCCAGGTACGAGAGTTTAAAATTATTGAATCCTAAACTCGACTCGGTGCTACTAATTCACGTTGAAAGGCATTGAAGTCTATTTTTCCATGTCTTACGAACCCCTGCACCACAAATATCGCCCCAAGAGTTTTGCTGAACTGGTGGGTCAAGAGGCGATCGCGACCACCCTCACGAACGCGATCGGCACATCTAAAATCGCCCCTGCCTACTTATTCACCGGGCCAAGAGGTACGGGGAAAACTTCTAGTGCCCGGATTTTGGCTAAATCCCTCAATTGTCTTAAAAGTGATAAGCCCACTGCTGAACCCTGCGGCGTGTGTGAGGTTTGTCAGGGGATCGCTAAGGGGTACGCTTTAGATGTAATTGAAATCGATGCTGCCAGTAACACTGGTGTCGATAATATCCGCGAGTTGATTGAAAAAGCCCAGTTTGCTCCTGTGCAGTGTCGCTACAAGGTTTATGTTATTGATGAATGCCACATGCTCAGTACCCAGGCATTCAATGCGCTACTAAAGACACTAGAGGAACCACCGAGACACGTGGTTTTTGTATTGGCGACAACAGACCCGCAAAGGGTGTTACCAACGATTATTTCGCGCTGTCAAAGGTTTGATTTTAGACGCATTCAGTTAGAGGCGATGGTGAAGCATTTAAGTGCGATCGCCTTTAAAGAAAACATTCATATTTCAGATGATGCTGTCACCTTGGTAGCCCAACTTTCTCAGGGAGGGTTACGGGATGCCGAAAGTCTACTCGACCAATTGGGTTTGTTAGCAGGTGAAGTCACACCAGAGCGAGTTTGGGATTTGGTGGGTACGGTAAGCGAACAGGACTTGTTAGCGCTTTTAAATGCGATCGCTCAAGATAAACCCGAAGCAGTTCTAGACTGTACTCATTACATTCTAGATCGTGGTCGAGAACCCCTAACTATTCTGCAAAATCTCGCTGCTTTTTACCGCGATTTACTCATAGCGAAAACAGCACCCAACCGCCACGATTTGGTTGCTTGTACTCAGCAAACTTGGACAGCGCTGATTGAGTTTGCTCAATACTTCGATATCAGCGTGATTTTGGCGGGACAGAAACACTTACGAGAAGCTGAAGTACAAATTAAAAATACCACCCAGCCGCGTTTGTGGTTGGAAGTAACATTACTAGGATTGTTGCCTAGTGCGACGACGAATATTCAGCTACAAGCCCCAAGTGTCGCGCCGCGAGTTAATACACCTGCTGTATCTCCAAGCTATCCTCCAGTAGTTGCCCAAAATCACGCAGTCTCTTCTGTACCTTTAGCTGAACCGCAAACAAATCATAATTCTGCATCTCCCAATCATCAAGCAGCTGCTCAAAATCAGCCCGTCACTTCATCTCCCCCTGTTGAACAGCAAACAAATCACAATTCTGCTGCTAAATCAGTTTCACCACCAACCCCAGAACCTGTTGCTGTTCCTGTGCCACCTGTAAACATTGAACCAGAAACTTCAGAAGTTGTTGGAGAAGAAGTTGTTGGGGAAGCACAATATGACTTAACTCAGGTTTGGCAACAGGTGCGTGCTAATTTTCCGATGCCTTCCAGGCAAGCTTTACTTGGACAAATGTGCCAGCTAATAGAGTTTAACGGTACTGTAGCGCGTATTGCTGTTAAAGGGGCTAAATGGTATGAAACACTTAAATCTGATCTCCCGATGATGAAAGCAGCTTTCCAGCAGACTTTTCAACGTGAAGTTCAGGTAAATCTGGAACAAGTCAGTTCTGCAACTCCTACCTCAGCTAAAAAAAATCCTCCGCCAAAAGATTCTACTCGCGTTCAGCAACCACCAACTCCCAGTTACAACCAGCAAATTTCGCCTCCAGCGCCAGCACCACAGCCAACTAATCCATCACCAGCACCACAAAAAAGCGAGTTGGCAGCAAGAAATGGCAATGGTGTAAATGAAAATGGCGTAAATGGAAATGGGGCAAATAGAAACGGGGTAAATGGAAACGGGATGCAAACTTTGCCTCCACCCCCAAAGCCGACACCCGCACCTGATTGGGAACCTGACGAAGTAGCGATCGCAGCTCAACGTGTAGCAGAATTTTTCAATGGACAAATTATCCGTTTTGCAGATGATTTTCCAGAATTCTCCGATTCCATAACTACACCAGAATGGGTAGAAGAAGCAGAAGTTGATGATGAATAAAAAATGCAAAATTATTTTTGGTAATTTTGCATTTTGCATTTTGAATTTTAAATTTTGAATTTCCCAAATGGGCTATTCCCCATTCCCTGTATGCAAGGTTTTCACCCATTTCAGGCGCTTTGGTCTTACCGACATCCGGGCAGTAGTACTGCTCATGACGACTAACCAGTGCAACATATACAAACTGCCACGCAGGGTTTGCACCAGCATCGTAAGATATGTAGAAAGTGGGAACTTTTGATCTTGACGTACCCGCTTCAGACCTGTAAACATCCCTACCATCGACATAGAAATGGATAAGCCTGTGATCGGACTTAACATTGGTGGACGATGACGAGCGATCGCCATTAATAAATCTGGGACTGCTGCTGTCGGTAAGATATACATAATCAGCATAAAAATCAGCAAATCCCAGCTTTTACGCGTTCCCATCCGGTTTTTGAGAATTAAATCCCAATAATCTAAATAGCGCTGATAACCGCCTTCTGCCCAACGGTTGCGCTGATGCCAGAGTGAAACTGCATTTGTCACTCCTTCTTCTTGCACCGCCGGATGGAAAACACACTCAATATCCCATTTATCCAAATGTAAACGGATTGTCAAATCCAAATCATCGGTAATGGTTTCTTCATTCCAGCCACCGCAGCTTTCCAAGGCTGAACGCCGGACAAATTGACCATTGCCCCGCAGTTCGCCAATGCCACCAAGGGCAGTCCGTTGTTGCTGAAACCAGGTATCAAGCGCCATTTCAGCCATTTGACCCTTAGTCCAAAAGTTTGCTTTAGCGTTGGCGATCGCTTTTCGCACCTGCACCGCCCCCACGTTTTCTCTTTGAAATAAAGGTATTACCTGTTGCAGCAAGTCTGGTGTTACTTGGGCATCAGCATCAAATACTGCTATAATTTCGCCCTTTGTCAGCGGCAATACCTGATTCAACGCTCCCGATTTGCCACCAGTAGCTTCTGCTGAACGCCTTAGTACTTTCAGCTGGTCGTGTTTCTGTTCGAGTTCTGCTAATAAACGTGGCGTGCTATCACTGCTGTGATCGTCAATTATCCAAATTTCGTACTGCCCACCTGGATATTCCAGATTACAAAGATTTTTGACTAATTTAGCAATTACCGCTTCCTCATTTTTCGCAGCCACTAACACAGAAACAGAAGGTAAATCTCCCTGTATTTCTTTTGGATAGCGACGTGATTTAGTAAACACCACCACCAAAGCATGAAATCCTAGAATGGTGGTTAGTCCTAGAATAAAAATTGAAGCCCAAGAAACTAAATGTAGAGCGATCGTGCCACTCCAGACGATAGTCAAGACTAGAGCTGCTTTGCCTCTACGACCTTGAAACCGGGATGGTAGAGACATAGAATCTGTCTCTAACACTGACTCCTCATCTACTGATAGGTCAGACAGCAAGGAGTTGAGCGGATCAAGCTCTTGATAAGAATCTTCTTCGGGCCAGGAATTCGCTGGCATAGGTTAGGTTGCTTGATTCAAAAACCACTATTTGTCTACAGTTAGTAATTTTACGGACAAATATCCCTAAGCTACTTTTCCCGATATTAATCGGAATGGGCAAACTGCAATACCCGCTATCCCTAAGCCAAAAGCCGCTGGGACTACCTTTGTTGTCACCGTCACTGTGCGTAATTACCTCGCATTAACCACGTTTGCTACTCTTAGACAGAGGCTTGATTCCTTTGATAACCACTTGGGTAGGAAGCTTGTAGAGTCGGACTTTCTCCAATGAGAACTCCGCTTTGGGTAAAGTAATAGCAAGGTAGCAGCAGCTTTTTGTTGGGAAAAACTGCAATAACGGCATCCACCACTTTACAGTAGGCATTTTTAGTGTTGTCGTTCCCAGATTCGATAACAGTTAATGCAGCATCATTGTAACCGAAATTTTAATATTTCTTAGTAGTAACTTCATTTATGGGGCATGGGGCATTGGTATTGGGATTAGGGAGAGGTGACAGTTGACAGGTGATAGGGAATAATCTGTAACCTGTACCCTATTCCCTTCTTCACTGACCACTATGTGCTTTAGACACATCTTTGGGGAATACTACTAACATCCACTAATATCCCCAGTTGCTAACTAACTTGAGGAATATTTAACTATGTCTATTGAGCAACTCCAGCCTGCAACTCAACAACAAGCCAGTGTTTACTTACCTTATGTTCAGGGTGCTAGGCGTAATTTCTTACCCTATGCCATCAGTCTTTATCAAAAAGGGGTCTTGGAGGGACATCGCAAGATCGAAGCCAGCGAACATGTCCCTTTTGTCGCCTCCTGGAATGTTGCTACTTTACCCTCAGACTTAACCCGTTGCCGAATTCAGTTTGATGGCAATGCTGACCTGAGTTATGAACTGATGATGGCTAGTTTCGAGTTTATTAATTTTTTAATTGAACTTATGGACAACTATAAACGTTATCGCGTAACCGATTTTTCACAACCGTTTTACCGCAAGCTACTGCGTATAGATGATTAATTAAACTCAGCCGGATTTGCAAAAGTCCGGCTTATTTTAAATTGATAGATAAATAAGTTTGTAGTAAGGACTTTAGTCCTTATTGTCTGAGATTATTTGCTCACAAGGCACTGATTTTTACAATTCAGCTTCAGCCTTGTGAGCTTTTTTACAACAGGCTTTAAGCTTTAAAACGTCTTCCTAAGCCCGCTGTCTTTTCTTCTTTTCAGAACGATACCAAAACTAGCTACCATCAGAGTTCCGAGAAGGCTAGCGGGTTCTGGAATAGAAGTTTCATTTATAGGTACTATGATTCTTAGATTTGCCAAACTAGCGTTAGTTATGGTCAAGGATGTTACGCCTGGGAAACCTGGGATATCAGACTTGAAATCAAAGACCGTGGGAGTCAAATCCCCATTGGGATTACTATATCGCTCTCCATATCCACTCACTTCAAAAGTACCTTGGTACTTCTTTCCGGTGTCTGGGTCGGTGACAGTACCAGTGTAGAAAGCTTTTGTGAGATTAAATTCATCCTGAACTACTCCTTGAAATGTGGTTCCTGGCAATTGTCCCTGGTAGAGGAAGGCAGTCAACTGACCGCCAGAAAGCACCGGCGATGTCAGAACACCATTAAACGAGACAATCGGAATACCTTTAAAGTCAACAAAGTAATGCAGACTTCCATCCGAGCGTGTTTCTACCTTTAAATAGTCTGAATGGTATACAGGAACATAATTGGGATTATTATTAGTACCTAAGTTCCGGTAATAAGTTCCAGTGTCATCCGTATCAATACGAGTAATACTGTTATTGAAATTGGGATTATTTCTGGGAAGTTCGATGGTTCCTGATAATGTACCAGTGCTTTGAATTGTGATGAATTGAGCAGCAATTGCACTTGCTCCACTCATCGCGATTGCTACTGCCGCAAAACAACTGCTGCTAACAGCTGCAAAACCTAGCCTAATCCCTGATGAACTCACTTTCATTAACAAATTGTTCCTTTATTTGTCGATAGTAAACACACTTAATATGCTGAGATTAATTGCAAGTTTATCTCATGCATGATTTATTATTCCCAAGCTAGTAATGGAAGTTTCATCGATAAGAAAAGTCTTATCGGTTGCTATTTTTAGCAAAACAGAATAAAGGCGTCAGAAGTCAGAAAACAGACATAAATTTTGTGCGACTGGTGGATGAATTAAGGGGTTTAATACCTCTACTCAATCTGCATATTTAGTGGTAAACAAAACAGTGGCGGGTCTGAATTCCCCACAGATTCATTCTGACTTCGGAATTCAGAATAGCTGAATTATTCTTCATATCGCAAAAAATCAGTGATATTAGAGTGTTTTGACGAGCAAAATTTTGCCACTCAATTTGCAGGTAGCTTTCAAAGTAGCAGTGATTAACTAATTAAGTTAGTTAATCTAAACTAGAGAGGACGGACAACTGTTGATTTTCTTGTTTCAACCGTTCAACATGAGTATTATTGAAATGCTCACTTTTTTTGAGATATTGTTGGAAATATAACCGATATAATTCACACGCAGGAGTACTGCGATCGCCTTCTAAATTAATTAGCCATATACTTTGTAATTTACAGCATATTTGAGGTTTATGAGGTACAGTAACAGCAATTAGTAAACCAATTTTTTAGATGCTTTGGCTCAACTAGTTTCAGTGCAATTTTAATTAAACCATCAACGAGAAATGCACTCTTGGGAGAAAATTGTTTCATAATGTCCAAGACTCTATGAAGCTGGATTAGCTTCTGCACGTACATAGATTTTTTTTACAAATTGTTCGGGTTTTTTAGGTAATTGTATGTGACTTGAACTACTTTTTTTAGACATATCTTAGAATGTAGATGCACAACAATGTAGCGATTTTTTCTAAAAGATTGCTATTGCGATCGCAACAGAGGTTACATTCTTCTAAATTCCATCTCAATTTATGATATGGGCTGATATATCCCTAACTTAAGTTACAGCCTAATAAACCAACTAGGCGATTTGTCCATAACTGAATCGTCAGGGTGCTAAAACAGCGTAGAGAGAGAGCTACAGAATATCTTCCTCATCGTACCAGCAGCTATGCATATCCAAGAACCCGCTACCCATGAATCGGAAGCTTCATTTTCAGTACAAGATTCTCAGAATTTCCCAGAACCAAAAGACTTATCTCAAGAAAATTTAGATCCTTGCCAATGCTCACAAGCCGCCTTACAAATGGCATTAATCGCTAGTGGTTTGGGGTTGTGGGATTGGAATCTCGTAACTGACAAAACCTATTACGATCCCCAGTGGAAAAGTATCCTGGGATATAAAGTAGACGAAATCGACAACGATTATAAATCCTTTGAACACCTTGTACATCCACAGGATTTACCAAAAATTCGCCAGGTATTGCACGATTATCTTCAAGGATGCATACCTGTGTTTGAAGTCGAATTGCGAATGTTGACTAAATCCGGGGAGTGGAAGTGGATTTTGACTTGTGGCAAAGTATTTCAGTGGGATAAATTCGGTAAACCAGTGCGGATGGTGGGAACGCACAAGGATATTAATCAGGATAAGGCGATGTCTACGACGGGCTGCGCTTACGCTACTCAACAATACCAACTATTTGAACAACTCCAAACCGAAATTGCTCAACGCCAGTCTACCGAAGACCAAGTTAAGGAAAAATCAGAGCAGGTAGAAACTACTCTTGATGAACTCAAATATACTCAAAAGCAGTTATTGCAGAACCAGAAAATGGCTAATCTCGGTCAACTGGTGGCAGATATGGCTAACGAAATTAACAACCCCGTTAGCTTTATCTCCAGCAATCTCCATACTGCTAGTAAATACGCTGAAGATTTAATCAGAATTATTGAACTTTACCAATATTACTATCCCACGCCTACCCCAGTTATTGCCTTACATTTGCAACACCTTGACTTTGGTTTCGTGAAGACAGAATTTTTCAAATTACTGTGGTCAATGCGAGCCTGTTCTGAGCGCGTGAAAGATATTGTTTTCGCCTTGCGGAATTTTTCTACCTCTGACGAAGGTCAAATGCAAAAGGTTGACATACATCAAGGATTTGATAGTGTTCTCAGGATTTTACAACATCGTCTCAAAGAAAAACCTGATAGAGCAGAGATTAAAGTAATTAAAACCTTTGGGGAATTACCTTTAATTGAGTGTTATCCTAGTGAACTAAATCAGGTATTCATGAATATCTTAACTAATGCCATTGATGCCTTAGAAGAGAGAATGAAGCATGATGATTCTTTTACTCCAAAAATTTTGATTCATACAGAAGTTGTTGGCAGTCATTTATCATTGGTCAATAATAATGAACCTTGGCTAAATAACAAACTATTAGGGAAAAAACACAAAGTTATCATTCGCATTTTTGATAATGGCAAAGGTATACTTCCCCATATCCAAAAACATATATTTGAACCGTTTTTTACAACCAAACCAGTAAGCAAAAGTCAAGGACTAGGGCTATCAATTAGTCGGCAAATTATCGTTGAAAAGCATCAAGGTAAACTTAAGTGTAATTCTCAATTAGGTCAAGGAACAGAGTTGGTGATTGAGATAAATACAACAGCAAGACACTATGCCGCGATTAGAAAACACGCCAACTTTTAGGTAATGAACTTTGGGGAGGAGGTGTTAATTTTTGCAAGTCGATGCATTAACAAGGCGGCCGCCGCATTCACAATGCAAGTCGATGTATTAACAAGGCGGCCGCCGCATCCGCAATGCAAGTCGATGTATTAACAAGGCGGCCGCCGCATTCACAATGCAAGTCGATGCATTAACAAGGCGGCCGCCGCATTAACAATGCAAGTCGATGCATTAACAAGGCGGCCGCCGCATTCACGATATCTGAGTTTGATACATTTGGTATTGTCTTTTGAACACCTAAATTACAGCACAAGCCATCAGTACACTTCCTACGATAATCACCGCGATCGCACTAATTATCGGTGTATACTGCTGCAATGGTTGAACCCATGAAAAACGCTTTAGCCATTGGTGAGCATAAATAATGACTAAACCAATGGTTACTAATACAACTGCTAATCCCACGCTGAATGCACACACCAAGATTAAACCGTATGCAGTTTGGTGAAGTGCGATCGCACTCAACAATAATACCAGCGCTGATGGACAAGGAACTAAACCACCAGCTATCCCCAAAGTTAAAAGAGACTGTAATGTAACTTGATTTGCAGAATGATGGCGATCGTTGTGAGTGTGGTGATGATGCTCAGAATCATTGTGAGTGTGATGATGTTCTGGTGCGGGGTTGAGATAGCGATCGAGTAACCAAAAACCAACACTACAGACCATCAATCCGCTCAATAAACTGAGAAATGGATACAATTGCTCTGGTAAAATATATTGAGATAATAATAAGGCTAAAATACCCAGCGCAAAAACGCTGATTGTGTGAGTAAGCGTTGTCACCAGCCCCAGTACAACTGCTTGCCCAGGAGTGCCCCGCGAACCAACGAGGTATGCTGCTACCATCGTTTTTCCGTGTCCAGGTGAAAGAGCGTGTCCGGCTCCAGCCACCAAAGCGATGCCAATACCACTGAACATTAAGGATGGAGAGAGGGTCATCTGAGCCAGATTTTGCATCAGAAAGCTACCATGTCCGATATGAGCCACGGCTGATTGACTCGGCAGGAAACTAACTAGCAATGCTAAACCTAAAATCAGCATCGGCCTGTTCATAAACTACTCGCTTCCGATTTAGAAGCGCGGTACAAACCATAGCCAATCAACGCCAAAATAATGCTGACTGTTGCAACGGCGACGTTAGGATAAATCGGAATGCCTCCTATGATTGGTGGAGGTTCTTTTAGATCGGCTTGCAAGCTGGTTCCAGGAACCACTAGCGTCACAAAGAAAAAGGGCGACCAGAAGATTACAGGTACTAACATGGCAAAGGTATAAGCGATGTCAGGTTCAGTTGTTCGTCGCCATAGTAACCACAGCGCCACAATACTCATGCCACTGAGCAACCACAGCATCACTGCATCATGAAATTTAGCATGGGGATGCCATTCAGAGTTAAAGAGGTGAGTCGCGTTCCAATCGACTGCTACGGAAACTACAGCAGTGCTGACCAGAACAATAGAAAGCAAAATGCGACTAATTCTTCTCATAAATTTAGTTAATCGGTTTCGTTGATTTGTGGGTTCATCAGCCGTAGATCCCACAAATGAAGGTACAGTGTGCTGCTGGATAAACGATAGACTTTTCTTGCTACATATAATCATGATTTAGGTCATTCTTGCGATGCCTAGGTTGGGCTACGCCTACGGGATTCGTATTGCAGAGTTCTACTAAGCGTAAAGTTAGGGCTAGGGGAGTATAAGAGTAGTACAAACAGCACAGTAGTAATGTTTACGTTTCACCTAATCGACGAGAGTAACGCACGCGCTATCCTAAGTTGGCGATATAAGCCACCCTATGATTTATACAACTACTTAGAGGATGAAGTTAATTTATTACAATATATTCTTCACCCCCAGAATACCTTCTACAGCATTATGGATGAAAATAGCGAGTTAGTAGCTTACTGTTCATTTGGACAAGATGGACAGGTCACTGGTGGTAATTACCATAATCAGGCGTTGGATATTGGCATGGGAATTCGCCCTGACTTGACCGGACAAAGAAAGGGTGCTGAGTATGCTAATGCCGTATTGGAATTTGCAGACAGTTTATTTAAACCAAAAGCTTTTCGGGTAACGATCGCAGCGTTCAACAAGCGTGCGATACGGGTATGGCAAAAATTGGGATTCCAGTATCAGCAATCATTTGAGCGAGGAAGTGATGGAATGCAATTTATTGTCTTATTGCGAACAGACTACTGTAACAGAAATCAGTAAAGGAGTACTGACTAATTTAGAACTTCCCAAACCAGATGTACCGATTCTAATTTTTCTTTAAAAACATCCTGGGTGTAACTCCGACGTATTTTTTAAAATGTCTTGTAAAGCGGCTTTGATCTGCACAACCAACAAGCAGAGCAATTTCTGCGATCGCATATTTTCTTTGTTGCAATAGTTCTTTAGCTTTTTCCATTCGTTGCCCCAGCACATATTGATAGGGCGCTACACCCATTGACTGTTTAAATAATCGGCAAAAATAATATTGACTCATGCCCATAATTTCTGCCAGTTCAGCCAGATGTAACGGTCGATCTAAATAGCTGTGGATGTAGTCCAACACTGGCTGGAGTCGATTGTTGGGCATCTCTCCTACATCATCAGACTGCATTCTTGGTGAAAATGCACAATATTGTCGCAGCAAGTGAACAATCAACACCTGTATCAGCGATTCGGCATAAAGATGGCCACCGATTCCACCCGTGTCAAACTCTGCTTGAAACAAACGAGCGATCGCTTCAATCTGTGGATCGTAGGCATTTACCGTACTGAGCAATTCAACTTTGTTTTCATTCAGCCCCCCGACTTCTTCTGCCGTTTGAGACAAAAACAATGGATCAATCACAAACATCAATGATTCATCGGTACTCTCCCACGCCCAAACCCCCGACATTTTCGCAGGACAAATCCAGAAATCTCCTTTAGCTTGAGACTTTTCCGATTTTTGTTCGCCGATATGAGTGATTTTTTGTTGATTATGGTCGCTCAACAAAAGACAAAGCAGATGATGGTTGCATCCAGGGAATTCAAGCTCGTTCGGTGCTGAGATATGGTGATCGATAGTTAATCCAGGCAATTGAATCACCCGGCGCTCAGAAATCCATGTTTCCTTCATAAGCAGTCCAATTAGCGATCACTGTAAATCCAATTTTGCCTGGAAAAAAATGTCCAAAAATAACAAGATATGGCAATATAGCTAAGTGCTGAGTGCTGAGTGCTGAGTAAAAATCCAGTTTTTTCAGGACTTTGAGCAATCAACACTGTCCTAATCTGTGTGACTACGGCTATACTCTTCGGTTAAGGCAAGAGACGGCGATTTATCACGTCTTTGCGATCTAGAATTTTCATCAAAAAACCTTAACCGAACGGTATTGACTCACATTTAATTTGGTGTTGTTCCAAGGAATCCAAAAGGAAAAAGTTAGCACCTACACCACCGATGAGAATGGTACGTGGCGCGACTACACCGCGTCACGTGCTTGTGAAACTTGCATAAGTCCTGATTAAGCATATTGCTGCAATCCATTAAGAGGTAGATCGAGAATCACTCCTGAATTGGGAGAATAACCAATATCTAAAGAAACACTAGCTTTTATCGTCTGAGGACCACCAATTATAGGAGTTGTAGTACCTAGTGCAAAAGTTCTATCTACTGTTAGATTAGACACCAAGGGAGATGGTCTAAGATTGTCATTTGAGTTAATATCAATGTCAATAATCTGTCCGGGGGTTAACTGCAAGGTACTAAAAACAGCCTGCGCCTGAGCTTGGGCATCTTTAACAGCTTCGCTCAGAACTTGCAGACGTGCCTGCTGCAATACTTCGTCTGAGGCAGTGAAGCTGATATTCTGTATGACATTTGCACCTGCTTGGATAGCTTTGTCAATTGCTGCCCCAGCTTGATTTGTTGGTAACTCAAACTGAAGTGTGTTGAGGCCTTCAAAGCCGGTTAGGGTTTGAGTACTATTTTCAAAGCTATAGACAGGATTTAGTTGAATAGATGTAGTTTGAAGTTCTTGCGCCCCAAGCTTTTGCAGTGCATCAACTACCGCTGTTGAACGTTGAGCAACTTGTTCTTGAACTTCGGTTGCAGTTTTTGCCTGTACTCTAATCCCCAATTGCACCTCAGTTAAAGTAGTGACAACACTGACTTCTCCTTGACCAGTAACTTCCAATATCTGAGCAGTGTTTGAAGCAGTGCTACCAATAAGGGGATCGGCGATCGCACGACCCGAATTTCTCACACCGATGAGATTATCAGTAGCCGAGGCAAGAGTCCCTGCTGAATTGGGAGAATAACCAATATCTAAAGAAACACTAGCTTCTATCGTCTGAGGACCACCAATTATAGGAGTTGTACTAGCTGATGCCGAAACCCTATCTGCTGTTAGATTAGACACCAAGGGAGATGGTCTAGGATTGTCATCTGAGTTAATATCAATGTCAATAATCTGTCCAGGGGTTAACTGCAAGGTACTAAAAACAGCCTGCGCCTGAGCTTGGGCATCTTTAACAGCTTCGCTCAGAACTTGCAGACGTGCCTGCTGCAATACTTCGTCTGAGGCAGTGAAGCTGATATTCTGTATGACATTTGCACCTGCTTGGATAGCTTTGTCAATTGCTGCCCCAGCTTGATTTGTTGGTAACTCAAACTGAAGTGTGTTGAGGCCTTCAAAGCCGGTTAGGGTTTGAGTACTATTTTCAAAGCTATAGACAGGATTTAGTTGAATAGATGTAGTTTGAAGTTCTTGCGCCCCAAGCTTTTGCAGTGCATCAACTACCGCTGTTGAACGTTGAGCAACTTGTTCTTGAACTTCGGTTGCAGTTTTTGCCTGTACTCTAATCCCCAATTGCACCTCAGTTAAAGTAGTGACAACACTGACTTCTCCTTGACCAGTAACTTCCAATATCTGAGCAGTGTTTGAAGCAGTGCTACCAATGAGGGGATCAGCGATCGCAACACCCGAATTTCTCACACCTGTGAGATTATTTGTGTCAGCCATCTTATTCTCCTTGCTTAAATGATGTTTGATACCTGTTGATGTTTTAATCTTAATCGTATCTGGACACTCACTATTGGTGACAACTTAAAGCGATGTCTACGACGGTCTACGCCTACGCCAAAATGTTAAGTGGGGTCTGGAGATAAGTCCAAAGTGTCTCGCTGTTGAGATTTGGGTTGATATTTAACAACGCCCAAATCTCGATTTTTGGGAGAAGTAAAATAAGCAATAAGGTCGTTTGAAAGTTATTAGACCTGCCTTGAAAATAGAGGCTGAAACAACGCAAAATCGTTCCCAGATCATTTTCATTGTTCCTTGTGAGCGCAGCTCATGGAGTCTCTTGCAAAAAGTCCTTTTTACAAGAGGCGGGAAAGGGTAAAGGTTAAAGGGGAAGGGAACAATACAGAACCTCTTCCCCTTTTCTCGACTTATGCAAGAAGTCTAGTGAATTTCAAAGTAGTCAAGTACACAACAATTTGTCGTAAATCCAGGTAATGCATCCTGTTTTACTCCTGAATTCTGACTCTTGAATTCTGAATTCTGGTGTAACTTCCTTTACTTAAGGTGAGAGCGATCGCAATGGTAGGGATAAAGCCACTCACACTTGAAAATTCCACGGGTATGTTTTTCAAAAAATGTTCCTGCATGGCGTCCAGGTGATATGTCGATCCCAGCTTTCGTTTTAATCTCATATAGCCAGGGAAAGGCTACTACTAAAATAGCTATGACAGTCAAGAAGTAAAAAAGGGTAGTTCTAATATTCAGAAATATTAGGGAATTGCTATTTTGATTTTGAGGCATAGAAATGAGAGAGAAACTAATAGCTCATACCATCGTAACCTAAAGCTGAAAATATCGCCGAAAACGTGGATCGATATTATCTGTTTTCTGATGATTACAGGTAAAACAGAGAGTTTGAAGATTGCTGATATCATTTTGACCCCCACGAGCGAGGGGAATGATATGATCGATGCTGAGGTTAGTTTCTACATTAGTTTTACCGCAGTTTCGGCATTGATATTGGTCGCGTTGAAAAACATATTTTTTGACTTCCGGCGGGATACGAATGCGGTGAGTTTTGCTCATTTGTTTTCTAGTTACTCAGAAATTCTTCCAAACTGGGTATGTCTAACCAACTTGATTTTTGATGCGATTCATGAGATAAATCCATCAACAACTGAGAATAAATTCCTTCGCGTAGTGATGGTGTAATTTCCTGATTGCGGTCAATTCCTTGCACCCATTGGTCTACTACGCGGATAAATGCTGAAATACGCCCATCAGCATAATTTTTGGGAAAAATTAATCGATTTGGTATTTCTATTTCCGCCAAAGGTTTACCTGGTTGGGAAGCCCAAACACGAAAACCATGTATATAATCTTTTTGATTTTCACTACCCACAATTAATGTACCGCGATCGCCATAGACTTCTACCCAATGGGTTCTTGCTGCATGAACAACCGCACTGATAGAAAGTTGGCAAGGTGTACCATTGGCTAATTCCAGGGTTAAGATACAGTTGTCATCTGTATTCACTGCTTTAGATTCCCCGCTAATCGGGTCAACTCGTGTAGGAATAGCAGTACTCAAATAAGCGTTTAATCTACGCACTGGCCCGAATAACCAGTGAATATAATCGAAGGCGTGAGAACCCAAAGATCCCAATGCACCACCTCCTTTCTCTTTATCAGAATACCAATTCCAAGGGCGCGAAACATCAGCACGAGAAGAACCTAACCAATCAATTTTAATTAGGCGTAACTCACCCACATAGTTTTCTGACAATAATTCTGCAAACAATTGCCATGCTGGTACAAAGCGAAATTCAAAGTCCACAGTTGCAATGACGCTTTTTGCTTTAGCTAATTGATAAAGTTCTTTCGCCTCAACTGCATTTAAAGTTGTTGGTTTTTCTAGTAATAAATGTTTTCCAGCCTGCAATACGGTTTTTGCCATTTCATAGTGCAAAAAGGGCGGTGTCGAAATGCTGACGGCTTGCACTTCTGGTAATGCCACAATATCTGCAAGTGAATCGTAAGCGTGACGAATATTATAGGATTCTGCTATGGCTTTGGCTTTATTTATATCTCGGTGATAGACAGCAACTACCTCAGTTCGAGGATGTGCTTGGAATCCCGGTATGTGGACTTTTTGACCAAATCCAGTACCTGCGATCGCAACTCCAATCATATAATTTTTATCCCCATGTTTATGCAAATTATTATTTTCTTCATATTCTTTGAGCAAGCATATCTAATATAATATGTAGTTATCTCAAACTTTTTAGGCAATATCTTTCCTCCGATTTAGCGGTTGCTATTGAGTTAATAACATCTAGCGATCGCTCTTTTGAATCTAGTATACTATCAGATAGCCTGATCGCACTAATTGTAAAAGGGTAACGATAATGCTCACTATTGTAAGCTTTAACAGCAGCAAAAGTCATCTACAAAAGATTCTAGTATAACTTTGAATAAAATTAGTGACATAAGTATAATCAATAAGCTATTTAAAGTATTTTTTATTCGATTGATAGAACTATTATTAGTCACTGCTAAAGTAAAGTTAGTTAATACTAAAATCAAGGATATGTGTAAATCTTCAGTGAATAGTCGGAGTTTAAAACCACCAGGAATAGCTGCACCCATAATGAGATTACGTAACTCAAAGGGACAAACCAATATTTTTCGGTTAAAGGGGGAAGGGTTTGAATTTACCTTTACCCCAAGTCCAATAACTTTTCTCCAAACTAAAAGAGAAATTGTTGAGTAGACCTCTTGCATAAGTCGAATAGACCCCCCTTAATCCCCCCTTATAAAGGGGGGAAACTTGAAATCTTGCGCCCTCCCCAATACATACGGGGAGGGTTGGGGAGGGGTGATTCAAGGATTTTTGCAAGAGGTCTAGTTTATCGGAAAAGTATTGAGGGGCACATAGTTGTTGTGTTTGGTTTAGATTGTGGTAAGATATGCGATTCGTAAATTTGGATTGCGTAGATGTAGCCTGCTAGCGTAGCTTTTTAAAGTAAAACCTTTGAAGACTTCATCAACTTGGGCGATCGCAATCTGACAGTTGACATTGAGTACTGACAAAACCTTTTGGGATACCCAATAGCAAGGTTATTGTAGATAAGCTATGACTCCAATAAGTCTGTTTGCGATCGCATTCAGGAGAATGTATGAATTGACGTATAAGTTATATGAGATGAGTTTGCTTTAATTTGTATATCTATCCTACCTTTCCTACCTTTCCTACTTTTAATTAAATTACGTATTTAAAATAACGAAATACTAAAAAACATTGTTTTTAAGAAAAAGGTAAAATATAAGCCATAAGGGGGAAGAAAGACCCTAAATAAATTAGTTAATTTTAAAAGCCAGTAATCAAACTAATCATATTAACGAATATAAATGGCAATACATTAATTACGCTAATTACAACATTTGATTTAGATATTATCAAAAAACTTAATGAAACTCAAACTTTAAAGTGACATAATTATAAATCAATAATTAATGATTAAAAGTTTCTTTTAATTAATAACTGGAGATTCAAAAACTGGTCTATGGCACGACGTTCGTTGAAAGCATCTACTGTAGGTATTGAAAAAGCAAAAAGGGCTTTTAAAATCCGAGAATGGACACAAGAGTATTTAGCTACTGAGGTAGGGCTTGAGACTCGACAGCCAATCTGGAAGTTTTTTACAGGTAAACCGATTGAGCGTCAGAACTTTATGGAGATATGCTTTCGACTCGGTTTAGATTGGCAAGACATTGCTGAACTACCCAATCAGAAGCTACTGATAAAAAACAACCAGGAATGGGAAGACTGCCAGGATGTCGAAAGTTTAGTGCAAATGCTGCGATCGCGTCTAAGTGATAAGATTAAATCTCAATGTGCCACTACGCGGTTGTTAGATATCGATCAACCAATTCAACTAGAAAAAATATATGTCAGTACTAATATTTTGAATAATATTACAAGTCGAAGATGGTTAGATATCCTCGATCTACAAGGCTTAATTACAGAAGAATTCGACTGTTTTAATTTTAATCAACTTTATCAAGAACGAGCCTCTGCAATACAAGCAGTTATCACCTATCCCAAATTAATGGTACTAGGTAAACCAGGATCTGGTAAAACCACATTTTTACAGTATATTGCCATGCAATGCAATCAAGGCAAATTACTATCAGACCAGATACCAATCTTTATTCGCTTGAAAAATTTTGCTGAGGATGCTAGAGAAACCGGAAATTACAGTTTATTGAACTATCTTAGTCAAGAGCTTGCTAACTGCGGTGCTTCAGATCAAGAAATTCAAACATTATTAGTTAACGGTAAAATATTAATTCTCCTGGATGGCTTAGATGAGATTCCAGAAGAAGATAACGCCAAAATTATTAGTAAAATTCGCAGCCTAGCTGAAAATTATTATAAAAATAAGTTGATTATTACATGTCGCATTGGTTATCAACAGTATCACTTTGAGGAATTTTGCGATGTTGAAATTGCTGATTTTGATTGCTCCCAGATTGAGGCTTTTGTCCAAAATTGGTTTGTCAACGTTAGCAAGAATTCCATAGAAAAAGGAAAAGCCTTAGCTTGTCAGTTTGTGCAAAAATTACAGTTGTTGGAGAATCAACAAATTCGAGAACTAGCTGTCAGACCACTTTTGCTGAATTTGGCTTGTTGTGTGTTTCAAGCCCGTTCAGACTTTCCAGTTAGAAGGGTCGAATTTTACAAGCAAGGATTGGATATTTTGCTCAATCGTTGGGATAAAGTGAGGAACATTAAACGAGATGAAATTTATCTTCATTTATCTTTAGCTCAGAAGCTTGAACTGCTGAGTCAAATTGCTGCTATTACCTTTAAACAAGGTCATTACTTTTTTACACAGAGTATTGTAGAGCAATATATTACAGACTACCTCTGCAACTTAAACATAGCTCAAACTGAGCCTGAGATGGTTCAACTAAATAGTGAAGCTGTGCTAAGATTGCTTGAGACACATGGATTACTGATAGAGCAGGCACGGGGAATTTACTCGTTCTCACATATAGCTTTTCAGGAGTATTTAACAGCTAAAAATATTGTTACTAGCCCCAACCCACAAATATTAGAAAAAAAATTAATCGATCTGGTTAGCCATTTGACAGAACCACGTTGGCGCAAAATATTTTTACTAACCGCTGGTATGTTGGATAATCCCACTTGTCTGTTGCAATTAATGAAGCAACAGATCGATCGACTTGTTGCCTTTGATCAACAATTAGAAAATTTCTTCAACTGGCTTAACCATAAATCTCTTTCAGTTCAGTCTACTCATAAAAGAGTCGCTACTCGTGCCTTTTATCTAACACTAGAACTTCTCGACGATCTGAGCTTGACTAATGACCTGGCTTTTTCCCTTGGCATTGATCTCAGGCTTACTAATAATCTTACCCCTGATTTAGCTTTAGATATAGCTCTTCAGTGTGCCCTTTACTTAAGCGTTGCCCTATCTAACGAGCCAACTTTAGATCGAGTTTTAGCTTTAAGCTTTGCTCTTCCCGATTGCCAAACTCTTGTCTGTAACCCTGACTTACAAAGTTCTTTGCAAAAACTCAAAGAACAATTACCAACTCTAGTCCAAGGTAGAGAAAAATTAAAACAATGGTGGAATGCTAACGGTCAAACTTGGACTAATGATTTGAGGTTGATGATAATTCGGTGGCGCAACATTGGTCATCAATGGCATTTTAGCGACCAGCAGAAAGAAATACTTAAGCAGTACTATACTGCTAGCCAGTTATTGGTTGATTGCCTCAATAGTGGTTGTAAAGTAACTTCCACCATACCAGAGAGTCTTTTAGCAACGTTATTGTTACCCACCCCTAAGATATTGATGAGAAACAGCATACAGCAGATTTATGAAGCATAGTATAGCAAAGTGCTGAGTGCTGAGTGCTGAGTGCAAAGTTCAAAGTGCTGAGTGCTGAGTGCTGAGTGCTGAACAAAAACCCGGTCGTTTCAAGCCTTTGAGCAATCAACACTGTCCTAACTTATGTGACTACGGCTATAGTAACAAGTTTTAAAAGTACTGTTTTTAGGGTGAGTATATGTAGTATAAAATTTTTTGCAATATTTCGTCCATTGGCTGAAATTTAACCCTGAATGTATGTATTAAATTGCAAATTTTTGAACTGACTCAGCAACTGGTGTTGCTCAGTTTGATTGACCAACTGGATACAAAACGGGACTGAAAATATACGTTAATTCATACATTTTCGTAAACGCGATCGCAAACGTACTACTGACACAGTATTAAGTATTACTAAATTATTAATTGATAGCGATTGTGGTGGTACTAACGCCAAATATGCTGCGAATGCATTAATGAGCTAAGTATATGTGTGTTTCTGTTTTTGAGCAAACTGACGTAGCGTTTCAGCAGTAATGAAATAAATTTGCAGTGAATTGTCGGGGGTAATTTGCAAAACTTGACTTCAACACCTTCTGGCTTCTGTGCTGAACCACTTGCAAAAAGCGAGGTAGTCACAGTAAAAGGTAAGTTTTTCTTTATTAGAGATAAAAAGTTTTTTCTTAAAGGAGTGAGTTACGGCCCTTTTTCCATCGGTAGCCACGGTGAGTCTTTTCCAGAAAAATCAGTTGTGGAAAAAGATTTCGCCATGATAGCAGAAATGGGGGCTAACTGTCTGCGTACCTATACTGTTCCACCTGATTGGCTGTTGGATCTAGCTGCAATCTATGGTCTGAGGCTGTTAATTGGTATACCTTGGTCTCAGCATATTGCCTTCCTTAACTCTTCTGCTGTACAAGCAGAAATCCGTAACTGCATTGTTCAAGGAGTTCAAGTTTGCCGGAATCATCCCGCCACCTTTGCTTATTTGGTGGGCAATGAAATTCCTCCAGATATAGTCAGATGGCATGGAGCAAAACCAGTTCGAGCTTTTATTAAAGAGTTAATGGCGGTAGCAAAAGACAGCGATCCCGAAGGTTTGGTGAGTTATGCCAATTACCCCTCTACAGAGTATTTAAATATTGACTTTACTGATTTCTCATGCTTCAACGTTTACTTGCATCGGGAAACAGATTTTCGTCGCTACCTCTCACGACTCCATAACCTAGCCGAGGATAAACCTCTAGTGCTGAGTGAGTTTGGCGTTGACTCAATGCGTGAAGGAACCCAAGCCCAAGCCGAAATTCTCTCTCAAAAGCTGTCATCTAGTTTTGAGATGGGAGCAGCTGGGACAATAATATTTTCTTGGACTGATGAATGGTTTACCGGCGGATATGCCATACAGGATTGGGCTTTTGGTCTAGTTGACGCCGAACGGCTCAAAAAGCCCGCCTTCGAGACAGTTCAGCAGTATTACACAGCGCCTCTGCCGCCAGCGCTACCTGAGTATCCCAAAGTCTCAGTGATTGTATGCGCGTACAATGCTGAACGCACGATGGATAGTTGTCTAGCTTCTCTCAAAGAACTCAACTATCCCAACTATGAAGTGATTGTAGTTAATGATGGATCGAGCGATCGCACTCTCGAAATTACTCAGAGTTACGACTATGTACGCCTAATTAACCAAGAAAACAAGGGATTAAGCGTCGCCCGCAACGTCGGTATGGCCGCCGCAACTGGCGAAATTGTGGCCTATACAGATTCTGATTGTATGGCAGATCCAGACTGGCTTACCTATCTGGTTGCCAAGTTTCTCTCCTCTGGACTAGCTGCCGTAGGCGGGCCAAACTTATCTCCCCCAGAAGACTCTCTTGTTCCCGCCTGCGTTGCCGTCTCTCCTGGCGTACCTACCCACATACTTTTGAGTGATGAGGTAGCAGAACATATTGCTGGCTGTAACATGGCTTTTCGTCGGGACGTTCTACAAGAAATTAACGGCTTCAACCCGATATTTCGTACTGCTGGGGATGATGTCGATATCTGCTGGCGACTACAAGATCGAGGTTACACCATTGGTTTTAGTCCAACAGCAATCGTATGGCACTTTCGCCGTAACACAGTAGCTGCCTATCTCAAACAACAGCAAGGTTATGGCAAGGCAGAAGCACTCGTTTATTTTCAGCATCCCTACCGCTTTAACCTTCTGGGACAGCCCTCTTGGTTGGGGAGAATCTACGGAGATTTATCTACATTTCTTCGTATCGGTCAACCAGTTATCTATTCTGGGGTGTTTGGTCGTGGTCTGTTTCAAACCTTGTACGAGCCTTCCTCCTCTCTGATCTCTTACCTCCCCCTGACACTGGAGTGGAATGTCGCAGCTTTGATCCTATTTGTCTCTGCGCTTTTGTCTGGCGATCGCCCCTGGTTGGGTGCAGTAATGTTCCTTATCTCTTTTAGCTGGTGTGTAGCTGGTGCTATACAAGCGCGGATTGACTCTCGTTTTCTCAAAAGAAGGGCACGGTTGCTGGTGGCGTTACTAATTTACCTGGGGCCAATTGTACGTAGTATAGAGCGCTACAAATGGCGAATCAAAGAACTTAAGAAAGCCCAGCCGATAAAGTTTGACGATCTGTAAATCAAAATAGAAGCATTAAAAAAAATGACTCAAACACTAACTCAAGCAGATTTATTTCAGTTTGATTTGCCAGCCAGCAGAGTAAATATTTCCTGGCGCGATCGCGCCTATGAGTTGTCCTATTGGACAGAAACAGGAATAGAGAAGGAGAACCTGCTGCAAAAGGTAATGGATTTACTCGTGCCTTGCAAGTATTTCATTGCAATGGCTCAAGGCTGGAGCGACTGGGATCTAGAGATTTACCAAGGGATTTGGTCAAAAGTTCAGCTGAAAGTATGTACCGAAAATCATGGAGGTAACAAAAGAGTTTTGCGGGTGCGGTGTGCCCTGAGAATGTCACAGCTAGCCATTATGGCTATGGTTGGCTATTGTCTATTTACAATTGTGGCGATCGTTCTGGGAATGCCAAAAGTAGCAACAGTCACAATTGCAGTAGGTATGCTCAACAGTGCTTTCATCTTATATCAGAACTTCCAGTTGGGGCGTATTCTCTATCAAGTACTGGAGATTCTTGCCAAAAGAGTGTACTTACTGCCAATACAAACCAACAGCAACAAGTCTGTCTTAGAAAGTGTATTACAGCCATGACTAACGTCTTGGTACTCCAGTAAGCAAATGGCCAGACGGGAGGTAAATCTGTAAGTGAGGCAAGAGATCAAAGCAATAATGCATCGATACGGGCAGATGCTCCGATATCCGCTGCGCCACTGGCGCACCTTAATCGCAATCCTCGGTCTCACGGCTGGCGCTTCAGCTACCGCCACACTTCAACCTTGGCCAATGAAAATTCTGGTGGATTATGCTTTCGGACAGGCAGTCATCCCCCCGCTGGTTCGCTCATTCCTGGGGACTTTTAACCTGGCGCTTACACCATCACTGCTGGTCATTGTCGCTGCTGTTTGTAGCCTTGGACTTTATGCTCTAAACGCTATCCTAGAAACTAGCCTCAATTGGGCCTGGAGTGCTGCTGGGCAAAGTATGGTCTACGAACTGGCCCAAAAACTCTTCTATCGTTTGCAACGCCTTTCACTGCTGTTCCATAGCCAACGGACTGTCGGTGATTCCCTCAGCGGTCTAGCCGGAGATACCTATTGCGTTTACACCTTGAGCAGTGCTTTGCTGATTTCACCTGTGCAGTACCTGCTGACGCTAGCAACTATTAGCATCGTCGCCTGGAATCTGAGTCCTTTACTAACGCTGCTTTCGCTTTTCGTAGCCCCAATAATGGGCGGTTCAGCCCTTGTTTTTGGTTCCCGACTCAAGCGCCGGACAAAACTTAACCGCGAAGCTCAGTCCCGCCTCACCAGCTTTGTCCACCAAACAGTCACAGCAATTCCCATGATTCAGGCATTTGGTAGAGAGAGTTACAATACCCGGCAGTTTGAGCATTTAGCCGCAGACGCAGTTGTTCTCTCACAACGCGAAACTCTGCTCAAGAGTGTTTACGGTGTAGCAAATGGTACTGTGACAACAATTGGTACTGCGATCGTTCTGTATGTGGGTGGCCAGCAAGTGTTATTGGGGGTTATGAGTATCGGTAGCCTGCTTGTATTCTTAGCATATCTACAATCTATACAAGCAGCATTTAAGGGTCTATTTGGCATTTACGGGAGCCTGAAGTCTGTAGATGCCAATATAGATAGAGTCTTAGAAGTTTTAGATGCTCAAGATGGGGTACAAGATGCCCCTAATGTTAGACCATTGCCAGTTCGTCCGCCGGGAGGACGCGGACACGTATGTTTAGAGAAAGTCACCTTCGGTTACGAACCTAACTATCCCGTCCTCAAAGAAATTACCCTGGAAGCGCGACCCGGAGAAACGATCGCCCTAGTAGGTGCGACAGGTGCTGGTAAGAGTACACTGGTTTCCCTGATTCCCCGCTTTTTTGACCCCTGGCAGGGACGAGTCCTCTTTGATGGGGTGGATGTCCGAGATGTACAACTGGCAAGCTTGCGCGAGCAAATTGCCCTGGTGTTGCAAGAACCGTTTTTGCTGCCCCTCTCGGTGGCGCAGAACATTGCCTACGGGTGTCCAGAAGCAAGTTTAGAGAAGATTGTCGCAGCAGCCAAAGCATCCAAGGCGGACGACTTCATCCAACAGTTGCCCCAAGGGTATGACACCCTGATTGGCGAAAGAGGAGCACTCCTCTCTGGAGGACAGAAACAGCGAATAGCGATCGCCCGCGCCCTGCTCAAGGATGCGCCAGTACTGATTCTCGATGAACCTACTTCTGCCCTGGATGCCCAAACTGAGAATTTACTGCTGGAAGCTTTAGATCGCCTGATCGAAGGACGGACTACGTTTATCATTGCCCATCGACTTTCGACGATTCAACGAGCAGATCGGATTGTGGTTCTGGAACAAGGAAAGGTTGTAGAGATGGGAACGCACCAAGAGTTGATGGCTATTGGTGGTTTCTACCAGCGTTTGCACTCCTTGCAGTTTTCCAAACCGGCGCAGGAGGTCGTTCTATGAAACTGTGGTGGCTGCGACTTGCACGTTACGCCCTGGTTCGTTGGCGCGGACTTACCTTTGTCATGCTGCTAATGCTAATTAATGTCGGGCTGAATGTACTCAAACCCTGGCCTTTGAAGTTGATCGTTGATTGCGTCCTGAACAACCAAGCGCTGCCAAATAGCGTTGTTTGGCTCAAAACCTTGCCTGGTAGTGAATCCAATATGCAGTTGCTCGGTTGGTTAACAGGTGCCACAATCGTTCTATTTTTATCTGGTGAGGGAGTTCGGCTGATACAGGAATATGTTGGGGCTGGTGTTGGCAGCCAGATGGTTTATGACTTGGGAGCAGCACTGTTCGATCGCTTACAGCATCTTTCTTTGAGATTCCACAACCAACAGCGTGCTGGCGATCTGGTTAGGCGAGTCATGACTGACAGCATCTGTATTCAGAATCTGGCGATGGGGGTTTTTCTGCCCGTGCTTACTTCTCTGGTGAATTTGGTCGCAATGTTCGGCGTGATGTGGCAGATTAATCACCTGCTTTCACTGCTCTCGTTGATGATTGCTCCTTTAATAATCTTACTAATTTGGGTCTTTAACCAGCCCATGACTGAACGAACCTATCATTATCAACAATTTGAAGGTGAGATCGTCGCACTCAGCGAGCAGACCTTGACAGCAATACCAATTATTCAAGCATTCGGACGTGAAGCACACGAAGATGAGCGCTTTCGCTACCTGTCTCAAAAAGCCCTCCAAGCTTATGTGCGCTCTATCTTTGCCCAAATGCAATTCAAAGTTGGGGTGGGCGGGGTAACAGCAGTTGGAACAGCAGCAATCATGGCTTACGGTGGCTTCCAGGTTTTGGATGGGTCACTCTCAATTGGTTCTTTACTAGTTTTCCTCTCTTATCTCGCCTCCTTGTACGTGCCGATGGCGACTCTAGCTTATATGTCGTCCAGTTTAGCGGCAGCAGCAGCTAGTGCTCGAAGAGTGTTAGAGGTTTTGGATGCTCAAGATGGGGTGCAGGATGGTGCTACTGCCAGACCATTGCCAGTTCGTCCGTTGGGAAGACGAGGACACGTATGTTTAGAGAAAGTCACCTTCGGTTACGAACCGAACTATCCCGTCCTCCAAGAAATTACCTTAGAAGCGCGACCGGGAGAAACGATCGCACTAGTAGGCGCAACGGGTGCTGGCAAAACTACCCTAGTCTCCCTGATTCTCCGTTTTTTTGATCCCTGGCAGGGACGAGTTCTCTTTGATGGGGTGGATGTCCGAGATGTGCAACTGAAAAGCCTGCGCGAGCAAATTGCCCTAGTGCTGCAAGAACCATTTTTGCTGCCGATAACTATTGCTGAGAACATTGCCTATGGCTGCTTTAATGCTAGCCGTGAAGCGATCGCCAAAGCCGCCCAAGCTGCCAATGCTGACACCTTTATTCAACGATTACCTCAAGGTTATGACACGGTAATTGGTGAGCGCGGAGCCACACTTTCAGGAGGAGAAAAGCAACGATTAGCGATCGCCCGCGCCCTGCTCAAGGATGCTCCAGTGCTAATTCTGGATGAACCAACCTCCGCCCTGGATGCTCAAACCGAGTTTCTGCTGCTGGAAGCATTAGAGCGACTGATGGCAGGACGGACTACGTTTATTATTGCCCATCGCCTCTCGACAATTCAACGAGCTAACCGAATCGTAGTTTTGGATCGGGGGAAAGTAGTAGAGATGGGAACTCACGAGGAGTTGCTAGCGGTAAGTGGCTATTACAAGAAGCTGTATAAATTACACTTCGGCTCAACCCAACCAGCATCAGCCTAGAAACTTGAAGCCTGCAAAAGGAGCTAACTACAACAAATGCCAAAAACATCCCCCATAGTTCTAGTTCTCAATGCCGATGACAAATTCGCCATGCCTATATGCAGCGCTCCCCTGAAATTGTGAATGATTTAAATAACCAGCCATGCGATCGCCAGACAATAGCTCTTCCACCCAATGTCCAGGTGGGACTCAACAGTGTTATCAATCACGATCAGCGCTGTTTTGCTCGCTTTCAGAGCCGCGTCAATCCCGCGCTGCTGGTTGGAGAAAACTGCACATTGGATTATGTCCACTTGGCGCTGGGCGAAACTGCTAGGGTTGAAATTGGAAACTATTGCTATTTGACTAGTGTTATCCTGCTTTGCGAACAGGAAATTTGCATCGGCAACTATGTGGTTTTGGGATGGAATACCACGACCGCTGACACTGACTTTCATCCGATCGCGCCGGCAGAAAGAATTGCAGATGCGATCGCCTGCTCTCCTCTGGGAAAAGGACGGCTCCGCCCTCCTGTGATGTGCCAGGCGGTGATCATTGAGGATGATGTTTGGGTTGGCCCTAATGTCACGATCCTTAAAGGAGTTCGCATCGGTGCTGGAGCTTGGATTGAGGCTGGGGCATTGGTGACACGGAATATACCACCACGTAGCAGGGTGATGGGCAATCCAGCCCAGGTGATTGGGGAGGTAGAAGCCTAATGGAAGCCACACGAACATTGCCTTGGGACTGGTATCCGGGAACGATTCCCGACAATGTTGTTTTAGGAGACGACACTTATATTGAGACTAGTCTCAGCTTTAAACTTTACCGCAGCCAATTGCCAGTAGGGCTACGATTGGGTAAAGGATCTGCTGTATATAAAGATACTATGTTTGACCTGGGTTCCGACGCTCAGGTAAAGGTAGGGGAATATGCATTGATTCATGGTGCCCGCATCGTCTGCGATGCCGAATTGAAGATTGGCAATTATGCTTTAATCTCCTGGCAAGTCGTCCTCATGGATACTTACCGTTTACCATTCGACATTGGCAAGCGACGAAAAATTTTAGAACAAGCATCGTGTCAACCTTCTCAATCCTTTAGCGCCGATGTCCCAGCCCAACCAATTTGGATTCAAGATAACGTCTGGATTGGATTTGATGCCTGTATTTTGCCGGGAGTGACAATCGGTGAAGGGGCGATCGTTGGTGCCCGATCTGTTGTTAGCGAGGATGTTCCACCGTATACCGTTGTGGCTGGCAATCCGGCTCGGATCGTTCGCCAGTTAGAGACAGGAGGTAGCAAGCATGAATTGTGAACCCCCTACTAAGGGAAAAATTATTGTCTTCGGGATTTTGTTTTGGTATCCCCTAGCAGGAGTAACTTATCAATTTCTCCACTATATGCTTGGGCTGCGTCAACTCGGCTATGATCCCTACTACATCGAAGATTCAGGACGCTGGATTTATAACCCCCTAATCAACGATCTATCTCCAGACGCTAGCGAGAACATTAAGCGAGTCGCACCAATTTTGGAGGACTATGGCTTTAAAGAGCGTTGGGGATTTCGCGGCCACTATCCAGGGGGCGAGTGTTATGGGATGAGCGAAGCCCAAATCTTAAAGCTATATAGCGAAGCAGACGCATTCTTGAATGTAACTGGCGCTCAAGAAATCCGTGAGGAGCATTTAGCTTGTCGTCGCCGCATCTATGTTGAATCTGATCCAGTTGGATCTCAAATTCGGGTTGTTCAGGGAGACAAAACCTTAATTACCGATCTGGAAGCCCATGATACACACTTTAGTTTTGGAGAAAATCTGGGCGCGCCTGATTGTGGAGTCCCAACTTCCCGCTTTGAGTGGTTGCCGACTCGTCAACCGATCGCAACAGATTTGTGGCATACCTCAGATAACACGCCTGGCATCGCTTACAACACCATTACCACTTGGGATAACAAGGGAGGTAAAGATATTACCTATCAGGGTGAAACCTATTACTGGCGCAAGGCACGCGAGTTTGAAAAATTTATCGAACTGCCGCAGCAGCGCTCAGTGCAATTTGAGATTGCGGCGGCTGATGTCAGCCAGGATGTGGGATACCTGCTGCAAAAATACAGTTGGAGTCAGGTAGATTCAATGGAACTCTCCCAAAATCTGAATTCTTACCGCAGTTATATCCAGCGATCGCGCGGTGAATTTACTGTAGCGAAAGATCAATACACACGACTACATAGTGGCTGGTTTAGCGATCGCTCTGCCTGTTATTTGGCAGCAGGCCGTCCTGTGATTACCCAAGAAACAGGGTTTAGCAAATTCCTGCCCACAGGTAAGGGATTGTTTGCATTCAACACTATGGAAGATATTCTGGCAGCAGTGGATGCGATCGAAAGCGACTACGAAGGCAATTGTCGGGCAGCCCGCGAAATTGCCTCAGAGTACTTTGCCGCAGAGAAAGTGATTGGCAGTCTTATGGAGCGAGCAGGGTTATAAGCATGGCACGCATTGTGGTTTGTGGCTATATGATTCGATATCCCGTAGCAGGAATGCTCTTTGTCTTCTTTCACTATCTGCTGGGGTTGGCACGGCTGGGGCATGACGTGCTGTATTTGGAAGAAAGTGGCTGGTCGCAATCCTGTTACAATCCCGTGCGCCAGGAGTACAGTGATGATCCACTACCAGGATTTGAGATTATTCACGCCGTGATGGCTAAATTCGATTTACAAATCCCAATATGCTATGTCAATCGCGAGTCTGGCCAGAGTTGGGGGGCAACCTGGGACGACTTAAAGGAGATGCTAAAAGGGGCTGATCTGCTACTGAATATTGGAGGGGTTTGCTGGTTGCCTGAGTTTCGTCTGTGTCATCGGCGTACTCTGATCGATCTAGACCCTTTCTTTACCCAGATCGGGCGCTTTGCGGTCGAGGATTTGGACGAATATCAGATGTATTTTAGCTATGGTGGCAATATTGGTAAGTCCGATTGTACGGTTCCGACGCGCGGAATTGATTGGCATCCTACGGTTCCGCCTGTGGTGCCTGAAATTTGGCAGAAACGGGCGACTGTGAACGAACAACCCATTGTAGAAAGTATTACAGATGCTCCCTTCACGACAATTGCTAACTGGAATGCTTATGGAGGGATCGCCTATGCAGGGGAGTATTACGGGCAAAAGAGTGAAGAATTCTTGCGGTTGCTGAACCTGCCAAACCATACAGCACAACGTTTGGAACTGGCGCTTTCTGGGGCAAGTTCGGAGATTCAAACGCAATTTTTAACAGAGGGATGGCTGATACGAGGCGGTGGAGCGGTAAGCGTAGACTTATCAACCTATCAAACGTATTTAATCAATTCACGCGGAGAATTTAGCGTGGCGAAACAGGCTTATGTCAAAACCCGTAGCGGTTGGTTTAGCGATCGCAGTGTTTGTTATCTCGCCGCTGGTCGTCCCGCAATCTTACAAGATACTGGATTTAGCGATTGGCTACCGACGGGGCAAGGTGTGTTGGCGTTTTCATCTTTGGAAGAAGCGGTAGATTGCATTGATCGCGTCAATAGAAATTATCAGGCTCACTGTCAGGCAGCAAGGGAATTAGCCGAGCAATTCTTTAGTTATAAAGTGGTGCTACCTCGACTACTGGAGACAGCTTTAACCACGAATATACCTTATATATCTTCATTTCCCTGACTGCCAATAAAGAAGAAATCATCAGCTAATCAAAACATTTAACAAATTTAAAATAAATATGAGAGATTAATCAAAAATGAACACTCAATCACCAAAGGTAAGTATTGGTCTTCCTGTTTATAACGGAGAAAACTTTATTAAAGAGGCAATTGATTCTATCTTGAATCAAACATTTGAAAATTTTGAATTAATCATCTCTGATAACGCTTCGACCGATTGCACTGAAGCAATTTGTCAGGCGTATGTAACTCAAGATCGGCGAGTTCGTTACTATCGTAATTCAGAAAACCTTGGAGCTGCCGACAATTTTAACCGTGTGTTTCAAATGGCTACTGGCGAATATTTCAAATGGGCCGCTCACGATGATGTCTGTGCGCCTACTTTTCTAGCCGAATGCGTCAAAGTTCTCGATCGAGAACCGACAATCATCTTGTGTCATGCCAGAACAATCACTATTAATGCTCAAGGAAAACCTTTCAAACAGTTAAAATCTAACGCAGAGATCAATTCAACAATTCCTTACAAAAGATTTCGAGAGTTTATTAGCGAGGAAATTTTCCAGTCATCTAATCCGATATCAGGGCTAATTCGAGCAGATGTTTTAAACAAAACTCCTTTGCTGGGAAATTATCCGGCCCACGATCTGCCTTTACTTGCGGAATTAAGTCTTCATGGAAGATTTTATCAGATTCCTGAGTATCTCTTCTACAGTCGAGACCACAGTCAGCGGGGATCGCGTGCCTTTGATTATCGCCAACCTCATAAGGCTATTGTCTGGTTCGACCCCAAAATGGCTGGAAAGCTGATTTTCCCTTCTTGGAGGATGTTTGCTGAATATATGGCAGGCATCAATCGAGCGCCTTTGAGTTGGCGCGATCGCTTACTTTGCTACGGTGAACTAGCCAACAGGATAAAAAATCATCAACAAGATTTGGTGCGTGATTTGATTATTGCCACTGAATACTTACCTGTTATTGGTTCAAAACTTGCTAAAGCTTATAGCAAAAGCTCTGAAGCACGCTGGCTAAAGCAAGTTAGACAATCGGTAAAACAATTGGAAACCATTATCCCCAAAGAAGAAACCTTTATTCTCGTTGATGAGAACAAACTTGGTAAAGAGACTTTTTCCCAGTGGAGAACTATACCTTTTCTAGAACACGAAGGAAAATACTGGGGTTTACCTGCGGATGACAGCACTGCTATTCAGGAACTAGAGCGGTTGCGCCAATTGAGAGCCAGCTTTATTGTTTTCGCTTGGTCTTCCTTTTGGTGGTTCGATCATTATTCCCAGTTTTACGACTACTTGAGGACAAAGTTCGACTGCATCCTAGAAAACAATTATTTTGTCGTATTCAATCTCCAGCGCGAACTGGAATTTACAGTTCAAAACGAGTTAGAAAAAGTTGAAGTCGGATGATTATAATTTTTGCTAGTGCTATCGGTCGATTTCCCATAGGCGGCAACGCTTGGTCTGACCTACAATACCTTCTGGGTCTGCGTGCCCTTGGGCATGATATTTTCTATTTGGAAGAATGCGGTTTAGAGTCGTGGGTTTATAAATGGCAAACTGAGGAATTTACAACCGAGTTAGACTATCCCACCAATTATGTAAGAAACTGCCTGGAACCGCTGGGCTTTGCAAACAAATGGATCTACCGCGCAGGCGATCGCTCTGTCGGGATGCAGGTTGACGAGTTTAAAGACATCTGCTCCCAAGCTGATTTGATGATTGTCCGTGGTTCGCCAGTTTCTCTCTGGAGAGAGGAATATGGATTGCCGCAGCGCCGCATTTATATTGATGCCGATCCCGGTTTCACTCAGATTAACATTGCTTGCGGTCATGGAGAATTAGTACAGACAATTGAACATTGCGATCGCTTGTTCACGATTGGACAACGCATTGATGCCCAAGACTGTCGTATCCCCACAAACGGTAAGCATTGGCTCAAGACATTACCTCTTGTAGCACTGCCTTACTGGCCAGTGACTCAAAACGATAACTCCACCCACTTCAGTTCGATTATGCAGTGGCAAAGTTATCGCGAGGTGGTCTACGAAGGAGTCACTTACGGTAACAAGGATAAAGAGTTTTTAAAGTTTATTGATATACCACAACTTACCAAACAGCAGTTTCGGATTGCCTTAAGCGGCGGCTTTCCTAATGAACTATCGCAGTCGGGCTGGGAGGTAATTCCCGGATGGCTGGCATCCTTTACACCAGAATCTTACCAGAAATTCGTCCAAGCATCCCGCGCTGAGTTTGGAGTCGCAAAACAGGGTTATGTTGCTACCAAAGGCGTCTGGTTTAGCGATCGCAGCGTTTGTTACCTCGCCTCCGGTAAGCCAATTCTAGTACAAGACACAGGTTTAAGCGATTGGTTGCCCATCGGAGAAGGGATTTTAACTTTTTGCGACCAACAGGAGGTAATCAAAGGTGTAGAAGCCATCAACGCTGACTATGAGCGACATCAGTATGCAGCACGGAGGTTAGCAGAGGAATATTTTGACTCAGATAAAGTTCTTTCGTCTCTGCTAGAGGCGGCAATGAACTAACTGCCATTCAGTTTAGGAGATATTATGACCTCAACAGTAACTATCGGCTTTTCTCCTCGCGAACAGTTTTCTCTGGCTGCTGAATGTTTGCAGCGAATTTTTGATTACACCTGTATCCCTTTTAACCTGATTGTGGTGGATGGCAACACCCCAAAGGTATATTGGCAGCAAATCGAAGAGGTGCTACAAGGGCGCAGCAATGTCAAGATCATTCACGCGAATGATTACCTAATGCCTAACCAAGCAAAAAACTTGGTGATTCAAGAAGCCAAAGATGATTTTGTGTGTTTTATCGAGAATGATGTTCTGGTTGAGAAGGGCTGGTTATCCTATTTGATCGCTGCCTGTGAAGAACATCCCGCAGATGTGGCAATCCCACGCATTATTGAAGGGCCTTTAGGAGAGACAAAAATTCACTGGGACCCAGGCTTGGGTGAGGTTCAGCTAGTACAAACAGCCAACGAAGTCAAATGGGAAATCTTGCCACCTACAGGCGATCTTCAACTCGATAAAGGTTGCGATCGCCGGACGATAAAGTTGTCTGGAGAAGCTCATTGTCAGCTTTATCGCCGGAGTGTTTTTGACAAAGTTAATCCTTTTGATGGAGATGTTATTTATCTAGATTGGATTGATTCTAGTTTGGCTTTATATAATGCCAAAATTCCAATTGTGTTTGAGCCGAAATCTATTATTCATTTTTGGCATCCTTATCCCCCCCATCTAGATGAACTCGACTATTTTTGGCAAAGATGGGATCTTCAACAAGCTGCTAGCGAGATCGATCGCATTCAAAAAAAGTGGAATCTGGTTCGTGTAACCGCAGATTTAGATTTTGTCATGGAGCGAAATCGTATCGGTCAGCTTCATGCAATTAGAGAAGAACTCAAAACTCTGATATCACCGCAGGAATCATTTATTTTGGTCGATGAGGACATCCTGAACGGTAACGAAATCATCAAAGGTTTCCAGACTATCCCCTTTACGGAACACAACGGGCAGTATTGGGGGCAACCAGCAGACGACGAAACGGCTATCCGAGAATTTAATCGCCTGCACCAAATAGGTGCTAGTGCGATCGTTTTCCTTTGGCACACTTTTTGGTGGCTGGACTACTACGTTGAATTTTATGACTATTTACGTCAAAAATTCCCCTGTGTGTTGCGAAATGACTGTGTGATTATATTTGACCTACGCTTATGCAAAAACCTCTAGCCAGTATTATCATCAATAACTACAACTACGGGCATTTTCTGCCTGAAGCGATTGAAAGTGCTTTAAATCAAGATTATCAGTCGACAGAAGTAATTGTGGTTGATGATGGCTCAACGGATAATTCACGGCAGATTGTTGCTGATTATGGAGAACGCATTATCCCTCTGTTAAAGGAGAATGGCGGTCAAGGCTCCGCATTCAATTCCGGGTTTGAGATTAGCCAAGGTAAAACGATCTGCTTCTTGGATGCAGATGATGTTTTACTACCTAGTGCGATTGGAAAAGCAGTTGAACTGCTGCACGATCCAAATGTAGTTAAGGTACATTGGCCTCTGTCTGCCGTTGACGTTCATGGCAAGCTGTTAGGAAAGTTAATTCCCGAAGATCCTTTGTCAGAGGGAGATTTGCGTGATGCCCAGATTAAAGGCGGTATAGAAGGTCATATTTTCTCCCCTACCAGTGGTAATGCTTGGTCGCGCAGCTACTTAGAAAAGATTTTGCCCTTGCCGGAAAGCCGCTATCGATTCAATGCCGATTCTTACCTAGCAATTCTTGCTCCCTTCTCTGGCAGCATCAAGCGCATTCCTGAATATCAAGCTTTGTATCGCATTCATGCCAGCAATGGCACTAGCAAGCGTAGTTACAAATGGCGACTTAACCACTATCACAATGAAGTGGCAGTCTTACGCGAGTATTTACAAGACCAGGGCATTCAAATCGATGATGCTTTTGAACACTGGAAAGGTTCTTATCATCAATCTCTGCAAAGCATGGTCGATTTGGGGCAAGAATTAGAATCCTTCATTCCTGGAGAACAAGAATATATTTTAGTTGATATGAATCAATTCGGGCAACATCAACTACTTGAAAATAGTCAGTCAATCCCCTTTCTAGAAAAAAATCGTCTCTATTGGGGCCCACCAACAAATGATGCGATCGCGATTCAAGAATTTGAGCGATTACACGGTGCAGGCGCAAGTTTCATCGTATTTGGATGGCCTGCCTTCTGGTGGCTTGACTACTATGTTGAATTCGCTCGCTATTTGCGTACTAAGTTTCGTTGTGTTTTGGAAAATGAGCGCTTGGTTGTCTTTGATTTACGGATTTTAGCTTGAACTACCTGGCCGTTATTACCAAACGATATGCAACCTGAAAGCAAAGTTACGATCGCAATCCCAACTTACAATCGCTCGGAATTACTAAAAGCTAGCCTTGAGAGTGCATTGGCACAGGACTATCGAGATTACCAAGTGCTTGTATTGGATAATGCTTCTGAAGATGATATAGAGGCGGTTGTCCGCTCATTCGCAGATCCACGAATCACTTATGTCCGCAACGAAACCAATATTGGCATCTTTGGCAATTGGCAGCTGGCTGTTGAGCTAAATTCTAGCCCTTATCTCAGTATCTTGTCGGACGATGATATTTTGCTACCCAGCTTCATCCGTGAATCTGTCTTAGCATTAGATAACCATCCAAATGTTGGTTTCTCGGTTGCCCAAGCTGGGTTTATTGACATTTATAATGTCCGAGTGGATGTAACAAAGACGGAACTTTCCGACAACTTCCCAGTAGGAGCAATCGACGGGCTAGAGTTCATTCACCAAATTGTTGATGGGCAAAAATGGATTTTGCGTACCTCAGCTGTCATGTTTCGTGCTTATGCACTTGCAGTAGTTGGCACATTTGACATTCCGCATTCTAAGTATATGCTAGACCTGAACTTATACTTGCGGATAGCGGCGCAATTCGACATCTTCTTTATTGCTCAAGAGTTAGCGCAAGTCCGGTTTCACGTCGAACAGGATTCCCAGGTTAGCTTCCACTCTCCAGGGGGAACAGGTTCGCTGGCTGTGGTAGCAGAACGTACTGATGCGATCGCTTATTTGTTACAGTCACCGCGTGCAGAGGATGCATCTTATCGTCAGTGGCTAGCAGAGCGCCTGTTGTATATAAATGTGCGCCGTAGTGAGTTGACATCTGAACTGATACCTGAACTTAATTTGAGTTGGTCAGAGCGGCTACAGATTGCGATGCGGGAAATTGCATCTGTGATTCCTGCCGGGAAGCGTTTGATTTTGGTCGATGAAAATCAATGGGGCTGCGAGATTCTGGCGGAATTAGATGCTCTACCCTTTTTAGAACATGAAGGTCAGTACTGGGGAGCGCCACTGGATGACGAGATGGCGATCCAAGAACTTGAACGAATGCGTCAAGCAGGAGCAAGTTTTATGATTATTGCCTGGCCGGCCTTCTGGTGGCTTGATTATTACTCTGGTCTCCGAAATTATCTCAGTTCAAATTTCCGCCGCGTTTTAGACAACAGTCGCCTCGTCGTCTTCGATCTCTGTCTGGGAGATTCTCCAACGTTAATTATGTCGCCAGAATAAAACCCTCTTCCCTCCTACCCCCCTGCCCATCTACTTTGCGATCGCTTGTAATTAACTGCAAACTCACTGGATCGAGTTGTCATGAACTGGAAATATGAAAAAGGTAAATTTAATATCCCAAGTCGATGGCTAGCCTGGTCAGGAGTTTTGGCTTTAGCTAGCGCTGGCGGTTGGCTGACCTACTTCTTAGCTTTGAACCAACCTCCTGAACCAGTAGCAGTACGCTTGCTAACTGTGGAGCGAGGTAATGTTGAAACCACAATCAATGAGAGCGGTACTGTTGAGTTACGAGAACAGCGAATCTTGAAGTCCCCAAAAGAGGGTGCAGTCGAACGAGTCATGGTAAAACCTGGTGAGAGGGTAAAACTTGGTCAAGTGCTGCTGACTCTGCGCTACCCTGAGCGAAAAATTGCTCTTACCAATCAGCAGTTGCAAATCCAGCAAGAGCAAATCAACCTAGCACGTAGTCGCCAGAAAATTATTGAAGACCAAGAACGATTAACAGCCGAGGAACGACAACTCCAGAGGCTTGCTCCTCTGGTGCGAGAAGGAGCTATTGCCCAAGAACAAGCCAAAACGCAAGAAGATGCAGTACGCGTTGCTCGCGCTAGTCTGCGAGATAGTCAAGCAGAGGCACGTACAACCGCCCTCAAAATTCAGACTTTGCAATTGGAGCGCCAACTTATTCAACAGCAACTCCAGGATAATATTGTAACTGCACCATTGAATGGCGTAGTCTTGGGTGTGAGTGTAGAAAACGGTGATGGGGTCGAGTTGCGTACTAATCTGCTCACTTTGGGCGATCCTAGAAAAGTCCTGGTGAAACTCCAGCTTTCTACCCTCAACGCTGCTCAAGTTCGGGTTAACCAACTTGCCCGTATTAATGCGATCGGGCCTAATGCCAAGAAATTCTCTGGACGCGTGCAAAGCTTGTATCCTCAAGCACTCAGCCCGGAAGCCCAAAAACAAGATGGTAGCAGTTCAAAACAATCAGAGCAATCAACAGTACCCGCAACGGTTGAGCTTGATAGCCCGACTCGCACACTGCTCCCTGGTAGCAGGGTAAATGTTGAGGTTGTGTTGCAGCAACGGCAGAACGTAGTAGTTTTGAAGACAGACGCAATTGTGCGATCGCAAGCACGCCCCTTTGTATGGGTTCTAGATAGCCAAAATCAAGCCCAAAAACGCACCATTAATCTGGGATTAGAGGGGTTAATGGGCGTAGAAGTAACCTCTGGTTTGCACGCCGACGAACAGGTTATACTGCCGCCCGTTGAGTCGGAACTCAAACCAGGAACGCCAGTTAAGGCAGGGGAGAAAGGGAGCTAGCTTAATCACCCCCCTTAATCCCCCCGATGCATTGGGGGGAAACCAGAAAATCCAGTCCCCTCCCCAATACATACGGGGAGGGTTAGGGAGGGGTAAAAAATATTTGATACATCATTCACGACTTTTCAAACATCCTCTTAGGTAGTTTGGTAAATATGATTAGTAACCCCTCACTTTGGTTAATGAAGCGTTGACATTCTTTCTCCTCTGCCCCCAATCCCCAAGCTAGAGCAAAGCGACTATTATGGCTCTTTCAGCTTTTGACTTATTAAATATTACCTTTCACTCTTTAGGTAGAAACCCCTTGCGTTCTGCTCTGACTACTCTGGGGGTATTTATGGGTGTGGCTGCTGTCAGCGCTACACTTCAGGTTGGTAATATTAGCCGAGATGCGATCGCTCAACAATTAAAAAAACGAGGCGCGCCTCAAGTTTCAGTTTATCCAAATTGGGATTCTGGTGGTCAAGCCACTCAACTCAAGTTGGAAGATATGGAATTCTTACGACAGCGAATGGTGGGCTTGCAGGCGATCAGTTCTTTTAATTGGGGTGGTTCTACGCCAACTATATTTCGGGATAAGGAATTTACTCCAACCTTGTCACCTGTTTCCCAAGATTTTTTGTTGACTTCAGGGAAATCATTGGTGTCAGGACGGTTTTTCACTTCTGAAGATTTTGCCAACTACCGCGCGGTAATAGTAATCGATCAATTGCTGGCAGAACAACTTTTTCAAAAGCAAGAACCTGTAGGTCAGCTGATTTATGCTGGGGACAGACCCTATATTGTCATCGGGGTGGTAGAAACTAGTTTAAATGAAAATGCACCCCCGGCGGGTCAACTGTATGTGCCGATGTCTATTTACAACGCTTTGACTGGTAGCCGCGACATTGGGAGCATCCAAATGCGCCCTTATTCACTTGAAGATATTGAAGAGTTAGGCCAGCAAGCAGAGAAGTTACTGTTACAAAGATTTCCAGGGTACAAATTTAAATTTTGGAATAATGTATCAGATATTATACAGCAGCAGAAAACTCTAGAGATGGCTTCTCAAGGTCTAACAGCAGTAGGAGCGATCGCGCTGTTAGTTGGCGGTGTTGGGATTGCGAATATTATGATTGCCTCGGTAAATGAACGAACCGCTGAAATAGGTTTAAGACGGGCCATAGGTGCAACCCAACGCGAAATCATGCTGCAATTTATTCTAGAGGCGATGCTTTTAAGTTTAATAGGAGGAACAGCGGCTCTGGGAGTAGTGCATGGATTGACTGTTGTAATTACTGATACCTTTAGCTTACCCTATAAATTTGATAGCAAAATTGCAGTGTTGGCTGTGGGTTCAGCGCTACTGGTGGGGGTGGGAGCTAGTTTGCTTCCCGCCGTGCGGGCTAGCCAGATCGATCCAGTAAAAGCCTTGCGCTCATAAGTTTCTTTCTACATGAAGTACAAAGAGGCAGGAGGCAGAAACTTTTTATGTCTGATGTATAAGTTTTGCACTTTGTACTTCATCTACTTAAAAAGTACTGACAACAATTTTCGATTAGATGAAGTATGCATTGCTGTAGGCATCTCTGGTATCGATTAATCACAATTTGGGCCTCGTTCCCAGTCTCCGACTGGGAATGCTCGTCCTTGAGGCTCCGCCTCTCTTGCTGGCGGCAGAGCCGCCAGGAGCAGCATTTCCAGCCAGAGGCTAGAAACGAGGCTTTAAAGGAGTTTCGGCTTAAGTTAACACCAATGGGCAGTGCCGTGCCTTACACCACGCGATATGATGTTATACCGCATCTGAATGGGAACCGCTAATGTCGGTTGTTATATCATGTCCGCTTGATTGCTTATTAAATCCGAAGAACCCCACCCCGCCAAAGCTGTGCTTTGTCTCCCCTCCCCGCCTGCGGGGAGGGGTTGGGGGTGGGGTTCTTTTATTATGGGTAATTTGGCGGACATGATATTATTCGCATAAACATTAGACCTGCCTTGAAAATAGAGGCTGAAACAACGCAAAATCGTTCCAAGAGCATTTTCATTGTTCCTTGTGAGCGCAGCTCATGGAGTCTCTTGCAAAAAGCACTTTTGCAAGAGGGGGAAAAAGGGGTTCATGTTAAAGGGGAAGGGGACAATACAGAACCTTTTCCCCTTCCCCCTTACCCTTTTCCCGACAAATGCCCAGAAGTCTATTGCAATATTCCTCATCAACATTGCAATGTTTCTCATCAACATTACAATGTTCCTCATCAACATTGCAATGTTCTTCATCAACATTGCAATGTTTCTCATCAACATTGCAATGTTTCTCATCAACATTACAATGTTCTTCATCAACATTGCAATGTTCCTCATCAACATTGCAATGTTTCTCATCGAGATTAAAGCAATTGCAAAGAAAAACAGGTACAAACTAAAAATCAAGAGAAATTACTTATATTAGTTTGTTTTTTTAACAAATATAACTTTTCACTAATTTTACTGAACCAAAAAACAGCTTTAGTAAGGCAAAGTAGCTTTAGAAACCTCTCTAAGGAATATATTGATGTCTCGTAAAAAACGTACATCCCGTGTTCTCGAAAAAGCTGAGTTGAGATCCGCTGGACTAAAAGCAATTGATTCAAATATGAGTTTTGATAATGATTGCAATTTGCAAAACTTAAGTCAAGCAATTGAGCAGTTAAGAACTATGCTTAATACTTATAACACTGCTTTAACTGTAATTGATTCTTCCAAAACTCAAATTGATGCGATGGAAAAAACCCTAAGTAATCTTACAGACAAGATGGTAAGAGGGGTTGCTTTTAAATATGGCAAAGATAGCAGCGAATATGAAATGGCGGGTGGGGTTCGCGACAGTGAACGGGTTCGAAAAAGCAGATTGAGCCGCTTAAAAGCTGCTGCTGGAGAAGCATCAGATGAAAATCCTAAAACTACCTAATACAGCCTGGATAAAAGCATCGGATAAAGGTAAATAAATCTTCTTGTCAGGTATGTAGGGCACGCTCAAAGGCTAGTTTGCTAATTAAAATTATTTTCTAAAATACTGCAATTGTTTATGGTTTACCATAACCTATTGCAATTTTTTATGTTTACCAATGCTCTTTGATAAACAACAATTATATACAGCTACTATCATGCATCGTCATGCATATTAGATCGGGGATTTTGTAGCTTTGTCTAAGGTTTTAGACTGCTGAGAGTGTTGCAGGGTAGTGTTTTCAAGCTATTTACTTGTATAAATACTGATTAGAGTTTATAGTGGTACGGTGTTTTCCGTTCCTTGTCTCGGCAGATTCATAACATGACTTATTCTGGCAAATTACAAAAGTATTTTGCGGGCATTTCTTTGTCTGTAATTTTAGTAGGTGACTTAGTTCTCACACAAAAAACTGCTCCAGTTTTAGCCGAAACTATAAATACATCGATCGGTGAATCTGTGACATTCAGTTGCAATGACAGTGAAGCGACAATCGCAGCTAAAAATGGCCCCAAAGTAGTTAATGGAACAGCAAGAATTTACATTGGTTATCAGCAATTCTCTAATAACAAAAACCCTGTAACTATCCGCTTTAATAATGGGATAAAAGCATGGTGTCGTAATGATTACGAGACAACAGGTGACGATGGTACAGGTTACGGATTGTATTGGAATGGAAGTGATGTTTTATATGGCGTTTACTCTTCCACAGGCAGTCAGACAGGTAATGATTTTAGGCGTTTTGCCAGTGGTCGGTGGTTGCCTAGCTATGGTTATGGAGGCGGGCCACAAGCCGCAGTTATAGCCCGGATTAATCCAGCTAATGGCCAGGTTGATTATGCCACATTTTTCTCTTCTAAAAAGTTTGATAATGGCCAAACTAACTCTTTACTTGTCAATTCTCTGTCATGGAATGGCGCAAATTTGACTGTGAAAGCAACGTCATGGTGGACTCCCCGTAACACCTATACAAATTCCATGAATTGCTATGGTGCATCACCTTATGAATACACAGCCGCATTTACAGGCGATTTAAGAACGATGACCTCAGCTTCAGCTGATACTTGTAGCTAAAAGGGAAAATTCAGCTATTAAATTGAGGAAACATATTAGACCTCTTGCAAAAATATATTTTTGCACTCTTAGGGAAAAGGGAAAAGGTTAAAGGGAAAGGATTTTGACTTTTTTTAGCCTTTTCCCCTGCCCCTTATCCTCAGGGGGGCCCCACCTTCCCCTTTACCCCGACTTTTGCAAGAAGTCTATTGTTTCCAGTTGTTTAAGAATTGACAAAAACCCTGGCAAATTCAAGGACAAAAAACTTGGCTATTAATCAATACAGTTCAGTTAAGGATAATTGGAGGTTGGGTTAAACGAAGTGTTACCCAACAAAGCACCGAAAATGTTGGGTTTCGTTTCTCAACCCCACCTCCAAATCTTCTTAACCGAACTATCTCTTTTAGAGGTTGTTTGAAAAGTGTTTGACTGTGATTTTAATTGCGTTGTTACCCCCTTAGTCCCCCCTTGTAAAGCAGGGTGGTTTCATACAAGCAGAGAAAAACTCAAACTGGGTTTCAAAGCCTCTCCCCCCGTGGGGGAGAGGAATGGAAGTGAGGGAAAAAGCTATACCACAAAACGAGAAATCAAGACTTATGTATTTTTCTTTTTTCGTATGAAAGCACCCCCCTTAGTCCCCCCTTGTAAAGGGGGGAAACAAGAAAAATCCGGTTCCCTCCCCAATACATACGGGGAGGGTTAGGGAGGGGTAAAAAATATTTGATACATCAATCACGACTTTTCAAACATCCTCTAACAGCTAATTACTCGGACATGATATAAGCTAATAGAAAATAAAGCTTTTTTAAACCCGCGTGGGCGGGTTTAGTCTGTGTAGATGCAGTTTCTAACCGTCGATTGAACTTCCGAGTCTTAACTCCCGAATTCTGCTGCATCTGCCTCTAATTGTTTCCATTTGGACGCTGAATAATTGTCTCCACCACCCGCCGCTTGGCTTTGGGATCGATACCTACTAAGCGCACATACTCACCGCTATATTCTGACAAAGTTGCCTCTAAATTTGAGATGGCATCAGACTCGGCATCAATGTGGCTATGAACACAAGTTTGCCAAGAACCTGTGCGGAAGCGGCGCTCATCTACGTGTTCAATACTAATTTTGTAACCTTGAGACAATAATTGCCGAATCTGTTCTTGTGTCTCTAAAGTTAAATGGGCACTTGATGCTTGCTGTTTCTGGAATCCATTAGTTTTTACTTCTTTGGTTGCGCCATTTGACGGCTGACTAGTTGGTGTTACAACAGCAGGTGGTGTTGATTGAGAATTTCTACCTCGATTGAGTCGATTGTAATCATCAACCAAATGGGAACTTTCCACCCGTTTTTGTTCGCCAACTAGGAAGTTTCCAGACTCGATTAAATGAGACAGCCTGAAATCTGGCTTTTTAAATTCTGGTGGGCCTTTAACGCTGTTAACCACACTCAAGGATATCTGCTCAAAACCCACTTTATGAATGTAGTTGCGGATTTGTTCGTCATAAATGCGCGATCGCAAAGCGCTAAAAAAGTCAATAGACTGATTGACAAAAGTATCAACTAGCTGTTCAACTTCTTTCTGTGACAGTCCATCCTGTTCAAAAATCCCCTTGACAATTCCCACCTTGTCATCTCTATCTGGTTCCCAGTAGAATTTCTCCATCCGTCCATCCCGAATTAACGGTGCATAGAGGGTAGAAAAATCATTACCTGTGACAATAATCGGCACACGATGTAAAGGTGTGGAATCATAGCTTCCCGGCAATTGCACATCTGTGGGATTATCAGCAATATTCATCAGTGTGGCATTCACCAACTGCGTGTTTACAGTATATTGAGTGCCTTCATCAAAGCGTCCAGCACCTGCATCTAAATCGTTAATCATCAGTACACACATTTTGCCGCGTACTTTAATCAGTTCTGCTGTTTCCCGATAGCGCAACCGAATCAACCGCGCTGGATCTCCGGCATCTGGACTTTCCAATTCGCCGCCAGATACGTGAGTTACTTCGATACCCATTTTCTCGAAGACTAATTGACATTGAAATGTTTTACCTTCTCCTTTGCGTCCATGAATACCCAATATCACGGGAACTCGCACGCCAGGAAGCTTCAGAAAGTTTTTAGTGATGTGGACAGCAAGTTTGTCCAAAAAGCGGGGAGCGATGTAGTAACCCATGAGTTTATGTGATGAAAAACTAACACTTATAAGGTTAATGTTAAGTTTTTTTTGGGGATAGCGATCGCTTTTCTTTCAGACAAGCTTGGGCTTGTTAATTTGTTCAGTTTATTAGACATCTTGCAAAAGTTATTTTTGCAAGAGCTTGGGGAAAGGTTAAAGGGTTTAAATCAGTGAACAGTGAACAGTGAACAGTTATCATAGTTTCAGTCGGAGATTTGACCCCGACTGAAACACGCCATTTTTAGAAATGGGGGACTCTAACTCCCAAAGGAAAAATTAACTGATAACTGATAACTGATAACTGTTGAACACGCTCCCAAGCATGGAATCGTGAAAACTGCTGTTGTTTGGTAGTGGCAAAGATTTGATTACAATATCAAATAACTTTGATAAGCCATTAGAATAATTCCAAGATTACTTAGATTAACTGATTTTTTAGAATAGAGCGTGTTTTTAAACACGCTCCAGTATTACATATCGCTACAGTTAATGGAAATCGTTTGTATCTAGTACGTCTGACTACCCAAAATGTCTTTCAAAGCAAGCAACGCCTCTTCTGTTAGTGTATTCGGGTTGTTAGGATCGTTAGGCAATATAATACCGCGCTTTGCAAGAGCAGCAATAATTTTAGGGTTTAGTAATACTGAATCAGGAGGCGTTACTCCACCGTATACACTTTTCAATTCCTGATCATCTGTTATTTCCTCAATAAACATAACTGGAGCTTGATTTAAATCGATGTTATATTTAATTTTGTTTTTAGTCATAAATCACGTCCTACTTACGCATTTTTAACTAGTTTTTGCATGCATACTGAATGTAACATCTGGAAAAATGAGAAATCAAGGATTTATACAAAACATCCTACTTTTTTGATTAATGCAATTAGGCAAGGGCTGGGGACGCGATCGCACTTCCTGACGGTGTGTCAGTTGGAAAATGTTCAGCCCAGCGTTGTCGGTGGCTTTTCATATTATGGCAAAATCGATTGTAAAAAACCTTGAACGTGTAGTCTCAACGTTACAATTGGCCCAATACTTTATTTACACCTGTTATGGTTTAACATCGCTTTTTATTTAATTTTACTTTTGTAATGCTGATGGATACTTGTAATATGGGAATTCAAATTTAACTATGGAAACACAACCGATACAAGTAATTGGAGGTGGACTAGCTGGGACAGAAGCAGCTTGGCAAATAGCCCAAGCTGGAGTGCCAGTAATTCTGCATGAAATGCGTCCAAAGCGATTTAGTCCGGCTCATCATACAGAACATTTAGCAGAATTAGTGTGTAGTAATTCCTTTGGGGCAATGGCAAGCGATCGCGCGGCGGGATTATTGCACGAAGAATTACGCCAACTTGGTTCGATCGTCATCTCAAAAGCTGATGAACACGCAGTTCCGGCTGGCGGGGCACTAGCCGTAGACAGGGGACAATTTGGCCAAGATTTAACTGAAACTTTAGCAAGTCATCCTTTAGTTGAATTCCGTCGGGGTGAAGTGTCTGCGATTCCTGAAGGGATTGTGGTTATGGCAACCGGGCCTTTAACTAGTCCCGACTTAGCAGAAGATTTGCAGCGCTTTACGGGGATGGAATACCTGAGCTTTTTTGATGCAGCTAGCCCGATTATCGTCGGAGAATCGATTAATCGTGACATTGCTTTTATGGCATCACGTTATGACAAAGGTGAAGCTGCTTATCTCAACTGCCCAATGAATAAAGAGCAGTACTTGCACTTTCGAGAAGAACTCTGTAAAGCTGAACAAACAGAACTCAAGGGTTTTGAACGAGAAACAGCGAAATTTTTTGAAGCTTGTTTACCCATAGAAGAACTAGCCCAGCGCGGGGAAGATACCATGCGTTACGGCCCCTTGAAGCCAGTGGGATTGTCAGATACTCGCACAGGGGAACGTCCTTATGCTGTGGTGCAGTTACGACAAGAAGATAAAGCTGGTCAACTGTGGAACATGGTAGGATTTCAAACTAATCTGCGTTGGGGTGAGCAAAAGCGAATCTTTCAGTTAATTCCCAGTTTAGAAAAAGCAGAGTTTGTCAGACTGGGAGTAATGCACCGCAACACTTTTATTAATGCTCCCCAGTTAATGCATCCTACCTTGCAATTTAAAGAGCGTCCAACATTATTAGCCGCTGGACAATTGATTGGTACTGAAGGTTATACCGCTGCTGCTGCGGGTGGTTGCTTGGCAGGAATTAATGCCGCGCGATTAGCCTTGGGTAAAGAAGCTTTGGTTTTACCACCAACAACAATGATCGGTGCGTTATTAGAATTTATTAGTTCCGCTTCGCCGAAACATTTCCAACCAATGCCGCCTAACTTTGGGATTTTTCCCGATTTAGGAATGAAAATCAAAAGTAAACCAGAGCGTTATGGACGTTACCGCGATCGCTCTTTAGCTGATTTGGCAGCCTGGAAAGCTAATCGTAATTAATGGGCATTGGGCACAAGGGGCAGAGGGGCAGAGGGAAAAGACTTGCAGCAACTTCTTTGCTGCTCCCACGCTTCCTATTCTTTATATAGTCAGTAGACCAAAAAGTTTTGCGATCGCTGCGGCGGGCGTAGCCATTTCAACGGTAGACTGCTCATTTCAACTGGGTTTAGCCTAAAATCTACTCAAACCTAACTCAGACACCCTTTAGATTTTGCTTTACAAATTACCTCATTAATTATACTCTCATAAGAGTAAGAAATAAGCCCTAAGATATGCTTTATGATTTTTGAATCTAAAATTGCTTATTGAGGTAAATACAATATGCAAGTGACTGCAATCAAGTCTGTTGTGAAGGATTTTGTCATCTCAATTGGTTTATATAGACCCATTAGAAATTTATATCGCTTTTTAAATCAAAAACAGTTAAAAAATGATTTTGAATATTTTCAAAAAGAAATTTCTTTCTTCTCAAAGCTATTAGATGCTGATAGTCTCTGCTTCGATGTTGGTGCAAACATAGGTAAAAAATCAGAGGCTTTTCTTCTAGTAGGTGCAAGAGTTGTGGCATTTGAACCACAGCCCCAATGCATGAGAGAATTAAAAGCTCGATGCAGTCATTATGGCAATAAGTTTCATGCCGTTCAGAATGCCGTTGGTGCAGAACCTGGAGAAGCAACATTGTACACTCGCGAACGAAGTGGAATTGCAAGTTTTCATGAGGATTGGATAAGCCCAGTACAAAGCAGTATTCAAGTTCCTATTACCACTCTTGATCGCGCAATTGATGAATTTGGAAAACCAGACTATTGCAAAATTGATGTTGAAGGGTGGGAGCTTGAAGTTTTAAAAGGGCTGACACAACCAATTCCTTTACTGTCATTTGAATATCATATAATAGAGCGCGAAATTAACACCACTTGTGCTTGTATAGATTACCTATCCAATCTGGGAAAGATACTGATTAATGTTGTACCTGCTGAAATGCATTCATTTGTATTTCAAGAATGGTTGCCTCCAGATGAGTTTCTCAAGCGCTTTCCTGAAGATATAGTAGACCTTGGGAAAGACGACTACGGTGAGATTTGGGTTCGTAGTTGCTAATCACATTTTGTTCACATTAAGACAATTGCTATACGTGCATTCATACATCTCACCCCTCCACCTACCTGCTCAATGCTGACACAGATAGAATCTTTGTGTTACAACGTGGCAGACCAATTTGATACATAGTGTTGGAGTGGGTGAATCAGATTTTGGGAATAATCCTCATAGTGTTTGAAAGTATCGTTTTGATTAGGTTCGCACTATGAGAGGGCGATTTCTAGAAAAAAAGCAGATTTATTGCTGTTTATGTATTGTATTTTGCTGCGTTTTGTGGATTTGTTTGGGATTAATTCCAGCCGATGCAACGTCTACAGGGTCTATTGATACTCTGCGACAACAGCAGCAACAAATGAACCAGCAGCGTCAGGGTGTAGTTGGAGAGCGCGATCGCTTAACTAATCTTCAACAAGAGGCCCAAAAACACCTCATTGGTTTAAAGCAAAATCTACAAACTACAGATAGCTATCTGCAAGAGAGCGAATCACGATTACAACTTGCTACCCAACGCCTCCAACAGTTAGAAACTGATTTAGATGTGGCAGAACGTTCATATCAGGAGCGGCAAATCGCAACAGTAGCACGATTGCGTTATCTCCAGCGATCGCCTGCTTCTGCTGGATGGGCAGTTTTGCTTGAAAGTGAAAATATCAACGACTTTTTCAGCCGTCGTCATCAGTTGAAGTTAGTGTTTCAGGCAGACCAACAAATTTTGGCAAAACTCAACACCCAAGCAAACTCGATCGACAAACAAAAAACGGAAGTAGAACAGCAAAAAAACGAAATTGGCTTAATTCGCGAGCAACTTTTGGCACAAAAAGCCGATTATCAAACCCAGGCGCAATCACAATCAGAATTGATTCAACGCCTGAATAGCGATCGCTTGGCCTTAGAAGCCGCACAAAATCAGCTAGAAAGAGAATCGAAAAATCTGGAAGTCTTGATTCAACAAAAGGTAGCAGAAGCTCAAGGAAAAACCAACAGCAGAACAGGTATGATCATTCGGGGAACTGGTGTAATGGCATATCCTAGCGATGCTTCTACTAGTAGTCCCTTTGGCTGGCGGGTTCACCCTATTCTTGGCTATCGTCGCTTTCATGCCGGGTTGGATTTTGCCGCCAGCTATGGCAGTAAAATTCGGGCAGCCGATTCGGGAACAGTAATTTTTGCTGGGTGGTATGGTGGTTATGGCAGAGCGCTAATTATCGATCACGGTAATGGCATGACTACACTTTACGGTCATACCAGCGAGTTATATGTTTCTGAAGGACAAGCAGTTGAACGTGGACAAGCGATCGCTGCTGTCGGTTCCACAGGTTTCTCAACTGGCCCCCATCTCCACTTTGAAGTTCGTCGGAATGGTACACCCGTAGACCCTGCTAATTATCTTTAAGACTGCGAATTTTATCACAGACGTGCTATAATAAGGAAGCATAAGGGCGCGTGGCTCAGTGGATAGAGCAACAGATTCCGGTTCTGTGGGTCGGGGGTTCAAATCCCTCCGCGCTCGTTACCTTTCGTCGATTGCCAAATTGTTTGTCCGCATTGACAAATTAATGGCTGACTTATGAAGCACGAATTAATCCTGAGTTGCCATCTGACACTCTTTTAGAAAAGAGTGAATGGCAACGCCAGTCGCCTCAAGTCGGGAAACCCGCCCACGGCGCTGGCTTATCTTTATGCGCCACTATCAATCAAAATCCTATCCCACCTGGGACGCCATCATCTTTACACCAAGCAGTACTAATGATTGCCCGACAGGCGTGGCTTTTTAGGTCATAAAGGCGATGGTGAACCTGGAGTGAAAACCATTTGGCGTGGGTTGCGGCGATTACACGACATTGCTCCTACCTGGAAACTTCTCCACTGAGATTCTCCAGATGACGTTTGTTGTTAACGATTGCCTCCGACACGCTATGCGATCGCACTATATCTTTCTACATCTTTTGTCTCTAAAATCAATCATTCTGCTGTTGTTTAATTCTGTCATTGCTTCACAGTCTGCCTTACAACAATAGACCTCTTGGAAAAATATATTTTTGCACTCTTAGGGAAAAGGGTGCATGTTAAAGGGAAAGAATTTTGAGTTTCTTTACCCTTTTCCCCTGCCCCTTATCCCCAGAGGGGGCCCCACCTTCCCCTTTACCCCGACAAATGCCAAGAAGTCTAATGTTAAGAAAGATCCGGGTAATGGATAGCCCTTGGGGAGAGGGGCTGGGGCAATACGGTTCGGATAAGCATTTTTCACTTTCCTTGTGGTCTGGGGAATGGGTTTGCGGGTAAAGGGTAAAGGATGTATTCAAAACCTTTCCCCTTTCCCCTTTCCCCTTTAACCGAACCGTATTGGGGGCTGTGGGTGAGGGCAAAACGTTGTCACCAAAAGGTTTAGCGTTAAGTTGACACCTATGAAGACTTTGCGCCCCTACAAATCTATAAATAATTTGGGATAATTTATTTTTTGCGAGTCCCTAAAGGTGCAACAAACATTTGACAAAATTCGAGCGAAAAAGTCTGAGAATTTCCGTTATCTAATCATCTTCTCTAAAGCGATTTGCAAATCTTTTGTCAAATCGCTCACAGCTTGTTTAGACGCTTGGCGATCGCCCTGACAATTTGTGAAGCGTTCTGTAACTGAAATTGCCTCTCCCACAGTGATTTGTGCCTGTCGCAAACCTAAGCGAGGTCGCCCCGGAAGTGTTGTATCCTGAATTCTAGAAAGCATATCGAATACAAGCAAAGCTGTTTCTGCAAACCGTTCCGCTGTCGGTTGCTCCTGAATATAATTAGCTGTGACTGCAACAAAACTTTCCACTATCCGCATGTGCCGCATTCGCAAGTCGGCTTCTTCTGCAATCCAGTCTGCCAAACCGCGTTTGAAGGGTGATAAAGCATTGATATCTGGCAAATCATCTCGGTAAATGTAACTCCAGCCAGCCTCTTCCAAGCGACGACAACGGTCAATAAAATTACCCTGCGCTTGAACTCCAAAATATTGCTCGGTAACTTGTAATGCCTTATCTAGTAGCCGATGGAGTCGGGCAATTAATACCTGATTAGCACTCTTCAATTCATCAGTTGAGATGGTTTTTGGGATGTCTTGATGATAGAAGCGACGATAAAACTCTTCCATCTCGGTAATCAGATATTCAGCCAACCTACAGAGGCGTTGATAGTAAATTTCTTCGCTATTGCCCGAATCAATTTCCAAAACTTTCAAGCCACTATCAGCTTCTAACTTACTCAAGAGCCAATCCAGTTTAGACCAAGGTGGCTCAACGTAGCGATATTGGATGGCGATCGGCACAACAATCACAGTTTCAGAACGGTTAGCTTTTTGTAAGTCCTCTACACACCAGAACGCCATTTGAGCAACACCAGGTTCTAAGGGGCTAACAATACCACTATGACCATTAGTACCGCCTTCTGGCGCTACTGCGATCGGGAGTTCGCCATTAGCAAACAACTCTCGTGCATTTTGGATAGCTTGCCGATCTAGTCGCCTACCACGACGAACCGGCACACCTCCCAGCAGAGAGAACAACCAACCTAGCCACTTTCCAGCCCAAACTGTCATACCCCGGTCATAAAGAAAATAGCTGTGAACCAAGGATTTTAGTGTAATACCTTTTTGACGAGCAACTTGTGGCACAATGCGAGAAAGCAAATACAGCATACACAGGGGATCTTCTACCTCTGGGTGGCGAAATGCCAACAAAAAGCGAATTTTTCCAGCCTGAAATTGTTGATAGAGTTCAGCTAATACTTCAACATTCTCGGCTTCAATCTTGACAATCCCAGCCGGTAGCCAAGGGCGAGTGCGAAACCGTAGTGCGATCGGCAGTAACCACCGAACAATCTGGAGTACCAAAGGATTCAACCTTTGGGGAATAAATTTTAGTGGTGGTTGAGTAGACTGAATCGATCTAGGCAAGTTGCTCTCCAGATTGTATTTCTAGCGATTGTATAACGTGAGGTCTTGGTTTTGCGTAAACCCGTAGCCTCTTGTAGTCAAACATTTCAAGTAGCTTTCTTCCTTCTGACTCCTGCCTCCTGCTTCTTGCCTTTCTTCTTATCAAAAATTAGTTGGGATGTTTAGGGAAATTTCGGAATAAATAGCCAAATACTGCTAAATTTAACAAAAAAACCAATATTTTTATCAGAGATATTCCCTGAATCAATTCATAAATCTCTGGGGGAATACTGATACCGACAAGTCCCAATACCAAGACATGTGCCCAACGCTTTTCGTACCATAAACCAAAAGCTTCAATAGCAGTAACAATAGCATAGATTCCTGTTCCGATACCGCTAAATGCCAGAGTTCTAGGATTTAAGTTAACAACTTTCTTTAAAAGCAAATCAATAATCATCGATTTACCTTCTAAAACATAATTTTGTGAAAACGCCTCTAGATTTTGATAATTTTTTAATGTCAATAATAAAGCGATCGAAGTAACCATAAGTAGCAAGGCGACAAATGATTTGTAGAGAACAATTGCCACTAACCCCAATGGACGCTTTTCCAAATAACCCCCTAACTAAAGATAAGTCAAATTTTGAACGCTCAAAATTACCTGAGTACTGTCAAGTCAGAGTTTGCCTCCTTTAACTAAGTAGGAATTTGAATCGGTGCAGTGGATGCAATACCATACTCTCCTCTCCCTAAACCCCTTGCCTAACAAGGAAAATAACCCCATTTTTTGATAATGAAAGGGGTTTTAATTGATTTGAATGTGCGTAGGTTAGCAAAAACCCCTTCCAATGGAGGTTAGCGGACTCGAACCGCTGACATCCTGCTTGCAAAGCAGGCGCTCTACCAACTGAGCTAAACCCCCATATTAAAATAGTAGATAACTTTGATTAGCGTTGTTATTGTAACTTATATTGTTTTATCACCAAAGGGATGAAGCCAGAAAATATTCAAGTTGTTGCAGCACTGTATAAATTTGTTAAGCTGCCAGATTTTGCCGAGAAACGAGATCCTCTGCTGTCTTACTGCCAAGCGCAAGGTGTAAAGGGGACGATTTTGCTGGCACTTGAAGGGATTAACGGTACAATTGCCGGTTCGCGTCAGGCCATTGACTCAGTTCTCTGGTTTCTGCGTTCTGACCCCCGTTTAGCAGACTTAGAATCCAAAGAGTCCTATACCGAAACTCCACCTTTTGAGCGGATGAAGGTGCGGTTGAAACAAGAAATTGTCACTTTGGGGTTGCCAGAAATTGACCCAAGTGAGCAAGTTGGTATCTATGTCAACCCTGAAGAATGGAATGATTTAATTGCCAATCCAGAAGTAACGGTAATTGACACCCGCAATAATTATGAGGTGAATATTGGTACTTTTCAAGGGGCAGAAAATCCCCAAACTGAATCATTCCGCGAATTTCCTGATTATGTGCGCCACCATCTCGACCCAACTAAACACAAAAAGGTTGCTCTCTTTTGTACAGGCGGCATTCGCTGTGAAAAAGCTTCATCCTTCATGCTTGCACAAGGTTTTACAGAAGTCTATCATCTCAAAGGCGGCATACTTAAGTATTTGCAAGAAGTTCCAGCACAAGAAAGTTTATGGGAAGGAGAATGTTTTGTTTTTGATGAACGGGTAGCCGTTAGTCATGGGTTGGAGAAAGGAAGTTATGAGTTGTGCCTCTGTTGTGGGCGTCCGATTTCAGAAGAAGATAAAGTGTCTCCAAAGTATGAGCAAGGTATCTCCTGTGCCTATTGTTTTGATAGCCTCACCGAGGAGAAAAGAGTGCGTCAGCAGGAAAAATGGCGTCACTACCAAACCCAAGTTGGGAACAAAAATCAGGATGTGAGTTGAAGAAGAATTTATAACTCATAATTCGGAATTTAAGGGCAAAATTACTGTAAATTTAGTACCGACTCCAACTTCACTTGTCACACTGATTTGACCCCTGTGAGCATCAACGCACCTTTTAACGATTACTAACCCCAATCCAGTACCCTGAATTGATTTGACATTTGAAGCTCGGTAGAATGATTCAAAAAGCCGAGCTTGGTCTGGTTCGGGAATACCAATACCTTGATCTTGAATACAAAAAGTTACGACTTTCTCAATTGGGTCACATATTAAATCAAACTGAATCTTGCCACCTTGAGGAGAATATTTAACCGCGTTTGAGAGTAGATTTCCAAATAGGTAATGTAAGAGTCCTTCATCCATTACAGCGGATGTATTCTCACTATGACAGGTAAAAATAATTTCACATACGCTGTTTTCAACAATCGAAAAATCTTCGATTAAGTCTCGACAAAATTGCTCTAAGTTAAGAGAAGCAGGGTTGTATATGAGTTTTTCTGCTTCCGCTCGACCCATAAATAGCACCTCTTCCATGAGCTTTTCCATAGATTGCACAGCACCTTGAATTCGCTTTAAATAGATACCTCTTTTTGTATCTGTCAAATTTGCTCCTTGCATTTCTATGAGTTCTACTGCCGTTTGAACAACAGTCAGGGGATTACGGAACTCATGAGATACAGTAGAGATAAATAGGGACTTGAGACGGTTAAGTTCTTGCTCCTTTTCTAATGCTTGCTCTAGCAATTTTGTTTGCCGTCGTTCGCTAAGATCCCAAAAAACAATTACTACACCATTTATCTGGTCAGTTCCTCGCTTCAGTGGTGAAGCACTATCGCCAATGGGAACTCTTTTGCCATTTTTTGTAATCAGAGATGTGAATTCCCCTAAATAAATAACCTGTTGCTCACGCAGCACTTTTGTCACAGGATTTTCTAATGTAGCTTCTGTAACTTCATCGACTATATGAAAAATCTTCGCCGCCTCATTTCCTAAAGCATCTTGTTGCTGCCAGCCGGTCAGCGCTTCAGCTGCGGGATTCATGAATGTCATCTTTCCCTGCTCATTAGTAGCGATTACAGCATCACTCATTGAGTTTAAAAGGGTTGCTAACTGATCTCGATTTTCCCGCAGTTCACGTTCTAAGCGGTGTTTTAAAAGACCAATCTCGATCGCAATTTTTAAATCTTTTGTAGTAAATGGTTTAACTATGTATCCAAAAGGCTGGGTAATTTTGGCTCTTTCTAAAGTATGATCGTCGCCATAAGCGGTTAAATAGATTATAGGTACATCTAACTGCTCGCGAATCTGACTGGCGGTAGCAATACCGTCCATATCACCTTTAAGAATAATATCCATTAATACTAGTTCTGGTTGAGTTTCCGATGCCTTGGCAATGGCAACTTTTCCAGATGAAGCTGTACCCGTAACAGTGTATCCTAGTTGACTGAGTTGACTAGCAATAGTTCTAGCCACAATCACTTCATCTTCAACGACTAAAATCCTAGCTTGACCCATTTGATATTTACTGATGCAAAGTTAACTGCTTGAATTTAATTTTGAATACTGTTCCATGATTGCGTTCTAGAGTAATTTTGCCTTCTAGTTGTTCTGTAACCAAGTCATGTACTAACGACAGACCCAAAGAATCAGTATTTCTCCAATCTAAATTATCTGGTAAACCAATCCCATTATCTCGGATAGTCATCTCAATACTATTGCCAATATTGTGTAAAGCAATACTGATTGTGCCTACTTGTTGATTGGGAAAAGCGTGTTTGAGGGCATTGGAGATTAATTCGTTAATCACCAATCCACAGGCAATAGCTTGATCAACATTCAAGCTTACTGAATCTATATCAGTTTCTAGAGCAATTTTACCAGGGCATATTTGATAGGAAATGAGCAAGCTGGCTGCTAAATTACTGATATAGTCAGCGACATCAATTTGCCCGATATTAGCGGAAGTATATAAATTTTTGTGAATTAAAGATATTGACTCAATTCGATTTTGACTTTCTCGAAGAACTTTGATTATTTCTGGATCTTTGAGTGTTTGAGACTGAAGTTGTAATAAACTGGAGACAATTTGCAAATTATTTTTAACTCGATGATGAACTTCTTTTAAAAGAACTTCTTTTTCAGCTAAGGCTGTTTTTAACTTTATTTGCGCTTTTTGTCTTTGAACAAGTTCCGTTTGAGCTTGCGCTAAGATGCTGGATTGTTGTATTGCGATCGCTAATTGCACTGTTACTTGATCGAGCAAATCTAATTGATTTTCTTCCCACTCCCGAAAATCAGAGCATTGGTGAGCAATCAGTAAACCCCAAATGTGAGAGCCAGGGTTTTGAGAGCTTACTTCTAGTAAAATCGGCACAACTAAATTTGCTTTCACCTCAAATTGTTCTAACAGGCGAATATGGCAATCAGTTAGTCCAGCTTCATAAATATTAGCGATCGCTCGTTTGCGTCCCTGATAATATTCCAATCCTGCACCTGTTTGAAAACACGTATCAAGAATCTCCACACCTAAAGAAACCGTCCATCCAGGTTCGACTGATTCTGCCATAATTGTGCCGATCATCTCTGAGTTAAATTGATAAACTACTACTCGATCAACCCCAAGTAAATCTCGCACTTCTTGAACTGTTGCATTCAAAATATCCTGAAGATTCAAAGATTGACGAATCCGTTGAGCAACAGTTCGCATCAATTGCTCCCGTTCGGCTTGAGCTTTTAGAGCTAGTTCAGTTTGCTTACGTTCTGTGATATCTTGCCCAATACCGATAATTTGACCATTTGAAAGGTAAACATTAGTCCAAGACGTATCCAATAAACGACCATCGCGCACCTGAGTTCTAAAGTCGCCCCAAATGCGTTGTGCAGACTGCATATAACTAATTACATACTGCCGATATTCAGGATTAGGGTATAGTGCTTCCAAGACATCACGAGTTTGGAAATCTTGAAATTTCCAACCGAGAATATTTTCCCATTCTTGGTTCACCCACTGGAGTTTACCGTTGGCATTGATCAGGGCAATCATCAATGGTATATTCTCAAAAATTATCCGCAAAAATTCATTTTGTTCTTGGAGTTTAGTTTCGGCATTTTTTCGGTCATTAATATCATTAAATACTGTTAAAATGGCTGACTCATTGTTAAAAACTAAATATTGTAAAGAAGCGATCGCCCAAAAATGAGTTCCATCTGCTTTTTTTAATTGCAGTTCATAATTATGAATAAAACCTTGCTGATTAAGAACCTTTAACAGTGCTTCTAAATCTGTAAAGTTATGATATAAATCTACAATTTTTTTGCGATTAACTAAATACTCTAGAGAAAACTGAAATGTGTGAAGCAACTCTGTATTAGCGTATAAAATTAACCCATCAGACACACGCGAAATAATGAATGGAACAGGAATAGCTTCAGAAATAACTCGAAATCTAGCTTCACTTTGTTGAAGAGTTCTTTCTATTTGTTTGTGTTCTGTGATGTCTCTTATATGAACTAGGCGAGCCTGATAACTGCCATAGTCTATTGCCTGTGTGAAAATTTCAACATCAATAATCTGTCCGTCTTTTCGCTGATGTCGCCATCGCCCAGTAAAGTCTAAGCTAGAATGCTTTTGTCGTAAATATTCAAGCAAGAGAGGTACATTTTCTGAAGGGCGAATGTCAGTTATTCGCATTTGCAAGAACTCTTCTCGTGAGTAGCCGTAGTGAGAAACAGCAGCTTCATTTACATCTAAAAATTGCAGATTATTTTGGTTATATACCCACATCGGGTTGGGATTTTTAGAGAAAAGTAAATTAAAACTCCTTTGGCTTTCATTTTCAGGAAATAGCATTAGTGGTTGTGTAATAAAAGTTTTTATTATGTACTAAAATTTAATAAATTTAAATCTGAAACAATTATTAATTTTTGGCAAAATTTGTTTTTATGATTCGATTCTACTGATTCAGAATTCTTTGCATAAGCTCTTTGATATTTAGAGATAAAAAAAATCGATCTGTACTCAAAGAGACTTCCTACAGAGGTATATGTCGCTTCAATCTTCATGCGAATCTCGCAGTGTAAAATATGTCTGATAGTTTACACTAAGGAAATATCGCTTGCACAGCTTGTGAGAAGAAAAATAGCCTGAAATGCTTACACGCTAAAGAATGTGGCAATTTATGATAAAACAACAAAGAGCCTTTATTCGCAATAAGCATTATTTAATGATAAAAAAGTGGGTTCAAGCAACTTGTCAGAGCAACAAGCAATACTTAGATCAAGCATTACCACTGTTTAAAAATTATAAAATTGTAGTCCTGGGAGAGCGCGAATTTTGTTGATCAAAATCGGCAAACTGACTCACAGGACAGAAAGTGTACTTTTGTTAACGTATAAAAAAGGATGCTTTATAGAAATAGAAAATATCGCAAGTAAATGGAAACGTAAGTATTTAGGAGTTTCACCATCGATATGGATGGTTTATCCTCACAAACTTAGATACTTTAGAATTTACTATCAAAGCCTATAAAGAACGGTTTGATATTGATTGAATTAATAAGATTACTTTTATAGCACCCGCCAAGGCGGCTAGTACAAGTGGATGAAATTTTGCAAATGCACTGAACTTGCAATTCTTATACATTTAAACAAAAAGCGCTCTCACTAAAAGGAGAGCGCTTTCTCATTTAGCTAAACTTCAGAATTAACCGTTGATAGCAGGAGCGGAAAGAGCTACAGGAGCGGAATCGCCAGCAGCCAAATCGAGAGGGAAGTTGTGAGCGTTACGCTCGTGCATTACTTCCATACCCAAGTTAGCGCGGTTGATTACATCTGCCCAAGTTGAAATCACACGACCTTCAGAGTCAATGATTGATTGGTTGAAGTTGAAACCGTTCAAGTTGAACGCCATTGTGCTGACACCCAAGGCGGTGAACCAGATGCCGATTACAGGCCATGCTGCGAGGAAGAAGTGCAGTGAACGGCTGTTGTTGAAGGAAGCGTATTGGAAGATTAACCGACCGAAGTAGCCGTGAGCCGCAACGATGTTGTAGGTTTCTTCTTCTTGTCCGAACTTGTAACCGTAGTTTTGAGATTCGGTTTCGGTGGTTTCACGAACCAAGGAGGAAGTTACCAAACTTCCGTGCATTGCACTGAACAAGCTTCCGCCGAATACACCAGCTACACCTAATTGGTGGAAGGGGTGCATCAAGATGTTGTGTTCTGCTTGGAACACGATCATGAAGTTGAAGGTTCCACTTATACCCAAGGGCATACCATCGCTGAATGATCCTTGTCCGATGGGGTATACCAAGAATACTGCGCTTGCTGCTGCAACTGGAGCAGAATATGCAATTGCAATCCAAGGACGCATACCTAAGCGGTAGGATAGTTCCCACTCACGACCCATGTAGCAGAATACGCCAATCAGGAAGTGGAAAATTACCAATTGGTAAGGACCGCCGTTGTACAACCACTCATCAAGTGATGCTGCTTCCCAAATTGGGTAGAAGTGCAAACCGATTGCGTTGGAGGAAGGTACTACTGCACCGGAGATGATGTTGTTTCCGTAAATTAAGGAACCTGCTACTGGTTCGCGGATACCATCTATGTCTACTGGAGGAGCGGCGATGAAGGCGATTACGAAGCAAGCAGTGGCGGCTAGCAAGGTTGGAATCATTACTACGCCGAACCAACCGATGTAGATCCGGTTGTTGGTGCTGGTGATCCATTCGCAGAATCGATCCCATACATTGGCGCTTTGGCGCTGTTGTAAGGTTGTTGTCATTGTTTTATAAGTGCGGTTAGTTATTTATGAATACAGGCGGTTTTGTCTTTGCCTGTGAAACTACTTTACACTGCTTTACAAAAATTAATCAAGTTTTATTACTTCAGTAAAGCTGATACAAGTCATTAGTTTTACTTATTTAAAAGCAAAAACGAGGCAGGAATACGCCGAAGCTCTCTTTTGTATGACAGCACATATCTGGTTATATATATGGCTCTTTAAAATCGCTGTCTAATTTATGTCTAAGATTGCTCAACGGGAGTAACCCTTTATTCGCGCAGCCTTTTGTAAAAAAGTAAGAAGTTCTGATTCCAAAGACTGGCCCTGTATTACACGAATTAAAAAGGGCTACAAGTATTATTTACTTACTTATCTGGGAATAATAGCTTTGTATATTACCGCTATTCTAAAAAATTAACCCTCAGCTTACCACTGAGGGCTTTTTTTGTTTGGCAAAATGGCATATCTGTAAATTAGAGGGTTGCTATGGTATTGAAGTAGGATACATTCCATGCGAAAGTACTGACTTGCATTACCCCTGGTAGTTTGCCAGGGGTTTTTATTTTAACTGAGAGCGATCGCTCTTAAATATTTTGCTGAAAAATTTATTTTTAACGATTTTGAGATAAATAATTTTAGCATTCCCTGCTTTTGGGAATTAATTAGCGATCGCGATTTTAATTCAACCAGGGAATTGACAATAAATATAAGCTTATATCAAGTGGAAAAATCAAGTACAACGAATTAACGATGACAGACGCTAAAAATGTAATCGATGGAAACCTAGAGGTTTGCTGTACTTCTCCCGTGACTGGGTTTTACCGCGACGGTTTTTGTCGTACAGGTGGTCAAGATTTCGGCTCGCATGTCGTATGTGCCCAAGTGACATCAGAATTCCTGGAGTTTACCAAATCACAAGGAAACGACCTCAGCACACCTGTTCCTGATTTTAATTTTCCTGGATTGAAGCCTGGCGATCGCTGGTGTTTGTGTGCTTCTCGCTGGCAAGAAGCTCTAGAAGCTGGCGTCGCTCCACCTGTCATACTTTCAGCAACCCATGCTAGAGCTTTGGAAGTAGTTTCTCTAGACGAACTCAAAAAACATGCTCTAAGTTCGTCTTGATTGGGCATTGGGCATGGGAAAGAGGCAGAGGGGCAGGGTGCGGGGGGCAAAGGGGAAAACTCTCCTCCCCTGCTCCCCTGCTCTCCTGCTCCCACTCCCAGTCCAAATCAACTCACTGGAACTTCAACAGGCAGTTCTAATACATTGATAACCGCAGAAATCAATTTATTAGGGTCAATTGGCTTAGATAAATGCTGCTGAAACCCTGCTGAAAGTGCTTCCAAGCGGTCTTCCTCTCGCGTGTATGCTGTTAAAGCGATCGCGGGGATACGTCCGCCTTTTTCTGGTTCTAAAGAGCGGAGTTTCCGAATAAGTGTATAACCATCTTGCCCTGACATGCCGATGTCGCTAATTAGGATATCTGGTTTTGCTTGTTCAAGTACTGCTAGCACTTCATCAACTGAAGCTACGGCAGTGGCAAAAGCCCCATACTCCTCAAACATAAAACTGAGAAAGTTACGGGTATCTGCTTCATCATCTACAACTAACACTCTTAATCCAGCAAGAGGCGTAGATGCTATAGGAGAGGAATTTTTTCCTGTTGCTTCTCTATTCCCCCTATTGTCTTGTAGAAGTGGTAGTCTTACAGTAAAGGTTGCTCCTTGCCCAGTGCCTGAACTTTGGGCAAAGATTGTACCCTTGTGCAGTTCGACTAAATGACGGACGATCGCTAATCCTAGTCCTAGTCCATTGTGCGATCGCGTTGTGGTACTGTCTGCTTGGCGAAAACGCTCAAATACTTTGGGTAAAAACTCGGAACTGATACCAACGCCCGTATCGATAACTTCAATTTGGGCGTACTGAGATTTTAAATTTTGAATTTGGGATTGTAGATTACTGCTTTCATCAATGTTTGAAGAGGCTAAATTTTTACCATCAACTCCCAATCCAAAACCGTTCGACTGAGCGCTCACGCTGAAGTCTGAAATCGAAAATCCAACATGCTTTGATAGCCTAACCTCTACCCTACCGCCTTTAGGGGTAAACTTTATTGCATTAGTTAGTAGGTTCCAGACAATTTGTTGTAAACGGGCTGGATCGCCATAAACTGACCCTATCGAAGTATCCAGCACAGTATTTAATTGAATATCTTTTGGTTCTGCTAGGGGACGAACTGCATCTAATGCCGCCTCCATCACTGTGAGCAGATTCACTGCCGATACGTTTAACCGCAACTGACCACGGATAATTCGAGATACGTCCAAGATATCCTCAATTAGTTGCATCTGAGATATGGCGTTGCGTTCGATCGCCTCCAAAGCGCGGGAAGTGGCTTTTTCGTCAAGTTTCTTGGCGCGGAGGATTTTTGACCAGCCGAGCATTGAGGTTAAAGGCGTGCGGAGTTCATGGGAGAGAACAGCTAGAAACTCATCTTTCATCCGATTTGCGGCTTCTGCTTCCTGTCTTGCCGTTTGTTCTCGAATTACTTGAGCGCGGACTTCTTCTGCTTGCTTGCGTTCGGTAATATCTTCAAGAGTGCCTACATAACCTAACAAGTCTCCTTGACTGGAAAGCATCGGTGATGAGCGAACTTGAACCCAACGAATGTTACCGTGAGCAGCTTGAAAGCGAAATTCTTCTGAGTATTCCCGACCTTCACAAATGTAAGCAGACCAACTAGCGATCGCTCGTTCTCTGTCTTCTGGATAAACAGATTCCAGCCATCTCTTTTCTAAACTATCTGTGGCTTTCAAGCCACAAATTGTCCGATATCGGGGATTAGTATATTTACAGTCACCTTCGGTATCAGTTTCAAAAATGCCAACGGGTGAGCAGGTACTTAGCGATCGGAATCGTTCTTCACTTTGCCTGAGTTCAGTATTCACAGCTACCAATTGCGCTGTTTGTTGCTTGATGGCTTCTGTTTTCTTAAATAGTTCTACGAATACTGTGACTTTAGAAGTCAAGATATTAGGGTCTAATGGTTTGAGCAGATAATCAACAGCACCCAAGGCATAACCTTTAAACAGCATTTGGTCGCTGGTGCTAAAGGCGGTGAGAAAGATAATTGGAGTGTGACGCGATCGCCCCCGATTGCGAATTAAGGTAGCAGTTTCAAAGCCATCCATCCCTGGCATTTGCACATCCAGCAAAATCACCGCAAAATCTTGATGCAGCAGACACCTCAAAGCTTCTTCCCCAGAAGTAGCTCTCACGAGATTCTCCCCTAATTTTTCTAGGATTGCCTCTAGTGCCAGCAAATTTTCTAGTTTATCATCCACTAGGAGGATGTTTACTTTCGATTCCATCTGCATCGGTTTATTTCTGTGATGATTGACAAAGCTTGACCATCTGGGAAGCAATGTTTGAGAGTGTCAAAATCCAGTCTACTGTAATAGCAGAAATTGCTGCCTCTGGCATAATGTCACTCTCTGCTGTGGCAGGTTCTTGTACAATAGTAATTCCTCCCCGCGCTTTTATTTTCTTAAGACCTTGCATACCATCTTGGTTTGCTCCTGTCAATATTACACCAATAACTTCTTCTGTGTAGACATCGGCTGCCGACTCAAACAGCACATCAATAGATGGTCTAGCATAAGAAACAGGTTCGTCAGTCGAGAGAGCAAAGTGACCTGGTTCAACCAGTAAGTGATAATCTGCTGGGGCTATGTAAATATATCCCGTTAGTATTTCGTCCTTATCTTCCACTTCGCGAATTTTCAACAAGGTGGATTCTTGTAATAACTCCTGGAGTGTGTTATTAGACTCTTTGTGACGGTGTTGCACGATCGCGATCGGTACAGGGAAGTCTGCTGGTAAATTACCCAGGACAATTTTCAATGCTGATAATCCGCCTAAAGAAGTACCAATTACAACAATTTTAAACGACACTTGTTTCGCCCTCACACCTGTGGAATGGGGGTTATGTAAATAGCAAAGGGTATTTCATACTGAATCAGTCAGTATTTTCCTGCTTCTTTGCTCTTACCAGTAACCCATGTTTAGGTGCAAAAATCATTGCTATGATAAACAACAAGGTTTGTAACACCACTATACAACCCCCAGTTGCACCATCGATATGATAGCTGATGTAAGTCCCCATGACACTAGAAAATACGCCCGATGCCATTGCAATTAGTATCATGTGGTCGAAACGGTCTGTTAATAAATAAGCCGTTGCTCCTGGAGTAACTAACATCGCTACAACTAGAATAATTCCCACTGTCTGGAGTCCGGCGACAGCAGTTAGCGATAGTAATGATAGTAAAATATAGTGCAGCGCTCCTGTGTTCAAGCCGATGGAACGTGCATGAGTGGGGTCAAAACAAAATAATAGTAGGTCTTTGCGTAAAATAGCTATTGTTACTAAAGTAATTACGCTAATAATCACCGTTTGGATAATGTCTTCATTAGAAATACCCAAGACATTCCCAAACAAAATGTGCGTCAAGTCTACGCTGCTGGGAGTTTTGGAAACTAGTACCAAACCTAGAGCAAAAAATCCTGTAAATACAAGTCCGATGACAGTATCTTCTTTAATTCTCGTCTTCGCTTTGATATAACCGATCGCAATAACTGAACCCACTCCAAAAACAAAAGCACCCACAGCAAAAGGGATATTTAAAACATAAGCAATTACAACCCCAGGCATTACCGCATGAGAAACAGCATCTCCCATTAATGCCCAACCTTTGAGGGTCATAAAACAAGATAAAACAGAACATACTACCCCAACTAAGGCACTTACACAAATTGCCTTCACCATGAATTCATGCTGTAGTGGTGTAGTGAACCAGTCTAAGAATGCGAGAGTATTCATATTTTTATAACTTTAATCTAAGTAATATCAATTAGCAATTATCCATTAATCCGATTCACTTTTACTTCCACGGATTATCTGACTTTTGCTGAGAGATAAATCTCCTAGAGAACCGCCAAAAGTCCGTGAGAGATTCTCTTCTGTAAAGACTTCGGATGTATCACCATAAGCTAGAATAGTCCGATTAATGAGTACTACTTGGTCACAAAAAGTAGTGATAGAAGCTAAGTCATGGGTAGAAATTAAAATTGTATGACCTTCTTCTCGCAATTCCAGCAATAAGTCAATCATCGCTTTTTCTGTTTTGATATCTACCCCAGTAAAAGGTTCATCTAATAATAAAACTGTTCCCTGTTGTGCCAAAGCACGGGCAAGAAAGGCACGTTTCTTCTGTCCCCCAGAGAGTTCTCCAATTTGGCGATCGCGCATCGACCACATTTGAACCCTTTCCAAACTTTCCCTCACCACTCTTTGATCGTTCGCCGATGGAATTCGCAGTATATTCATGTATCCGTAGCGTCCCATCATCACCACATCATGGACACTTACTGGAAAATTCCAGTCCACTTCTTCTGACTGTGGTACATAAGCAACCAAGCTTTTTTTCTGCACACTTCTTATCGGTAATCCATTAATCAAAACCCGTCCTGTAACTGGTTTCAAAAAACCCATAATTGCCTTAAATAGGGTTGATTTACCGCTACCATTCATCCCCACCAAGCCACTGATTGAACCTGTTTGAATTTGCAAAGAAGCACCATGTAAAGCAACTTTGCCGTGATAAGAAACTGTCAAATTTTCGACATCAATACTAATAGATTTCACAAAAAATCACCTCTAAAATAAATTAATAGTTTGTAGTGAGCGGCTCTAGTCATCTTTCCAAAGACGTAACGTTTTCCAGAGAACAAAATAGGACTAAATTCGTTACTACAAGCTTATTTTCAATAGTTAGATTTATTCTTGCATACTTGCTCATTTTTCCTCTAATCCCTGAGTTAGAGTATTAATATTACCTTCTAGCAACTTGAGATAAGTTGGTGCTGGCCCGTTTGCTGGAGATAGGGAATCAACATAAAACACTCCACCAAACCTTGCTCCCGATTCTCTAGCTACCTGACGTTGCGCTCCATCGTTTACTGTACTTTCACAGAAAACTACAGGTATTTTATTTTTTTTAACTATATCAATGACTTTTTCTAGCTGTTTGGGAGTAGCTTGTTGTTCAGAGTTGACTGCCCAAAGATAAGCTTCTTTTAAGCCATAATCGCGGGTGACGTATGAGAAAGCACCTTCACAGCTTACCATGTAGCGCTTGTCTGCTGGAACTACCGACACGGCTTTTCGCAGTTTCTCATCAACTTCCTTAATCTTTTGGCTGTATGCTTTGGCATTGGTGTTATAAGTCTCTGCATTCGCTGAGTCCAAATTAACCAATGCTTTACGAATATTCTCTACGTAAATTAAGGCATTTTCTGGTGACATCCAAGCATGGGGATTAGGTTTCCCTTTGTAAGCATCCTCCGCAATTTCAACAGGCTTAATTCCCTCACTTAAGGTAACGTGAGGGACATTAGGGACACTGTTATACAATTTCTGTGCCCAACGCTCTAAATTCAGACCATTATTCAAAATTAGGTCTGCTTTTTGCGCCCTCACCAAATCACTAGGAGTTGGTTCGTAACCATGAATTTCTGCCCCTGGTTTGGTCAAAGATTCAACAATCGCCTTATCTCCTGCCACGTTTTGCGCCATATCTGCAATGACTGTAAAGGTGGTAAGAACTACTTTTTTACCTTTTTTATCTAGGTTGGTGTTAGTTGTGCCTGGGTTTGGACTTAACTGTGGTTGAGAATTGGAGATTGACGGGCTACACCCACTCAAACATAGCCACAATAGCAGCCCAGACGCTACAGCCAATTTTTGTCCGTGCTGCGGTAGTTGCATCTGAAAGTTATTGATATTAAATATCATTATAGCAATTTCATAATCTTCTCACTTTTGTCTCACTTTAGCAGAAGTAAGATAAAAATGAAATAATTATGAAAATAATATTAGAGCCAAAAAGCGAACTTATTGCAATAAACTGTATTTCTGAGTTTTGACTTAACCTTGATTCCTTACTTTTGTCTTTTTAAAGGGCTTATTGAGTGATTAAAATATTTTTGTTATTTACATCACAAACAAATATTTTATTATTGTGAAATACTTTACAGACAAATATGATATTTCGACTTTTTTATATTTTATAAATTGCAAAACTAAATACATTATGAAAATATTTTTTTGTTAAACAACTAACTTTTAAAAGTTTAATATTTATTGTTTTGACAATTCATAAAAATTTACTTAAGCTAAAGGATAGGTTAAGCAAATCAACAAACGACAGCGATTTGATTTAGCTACATCAAGAATTGCTGTTGCAGACTATTGGCATAAGGAAATGAATCAAAACAAAAATTATTCCATGTAGGCAATTTAACCAAATTTGGCTACAAAAAGCTAAGACATGATTAAGCGTATTGAACCACGCAGATATTGAACAGAATCCGATCAATTATGGATGGATACTTGTGGTGATGTTAGTGAGTATCCATAAATTATTGAAGCTTGACTAGCAATTTTAGATTTTTGATTAGGGTCTTCTAGTTTATATCTCGTCTGGGACGGAATAAATCTAAAAGACGCTCACTAAGACTGCGCGATCGCCAATCCAAAATCCAAAATCCAAAATTTATTGACCAAAGTGCGGTAGATATGTCCAGGAGAAGACGATGCTTGAGTATTTGACATCTTTGAACGACCACAATTTGCCCTATCCAGATACGATTCATCCCATCGTTGTCCACTTCGTAATTGCGATGGTGTTGTTTTCCTTTTTCTGCGATGTAATTGGCTATTTTACTGGTAAATCCGGTCTTTTTGAGGTGAGTTGGTGGAATATGTTAGTTGCCACGATCGCCATCTTCGTCGCGATTATTTTTGGTCAGTTTGAAGCGGGTTTAGCACAGCCTTACAGTTTAGCGAAATCGGTGCTGAATTTGCATACGCTAATTGGTTGGTCGCTTTCAGGAATTATCACAGCGATTACAGCTTGGCGCTATGTAATTCGTGCCCGCAATCCGAAAAAAGTACCGATTTACTATTTGGGAGCCGGACTAATTTTAACCTTAATAGTTGGCTTACAAGTATATCTCGGAGATGAACTTGTTTGGGTGTATGGATTGCATACCGTACCAGTTGTGGAAGCAGTAAAGGATGGTCTGTTGCGATGAACTCAGAATTAATTGATCAATTGAGCGGCTCTTTAGGCGCAAACGGATTACCTTACACAATTCCCATTCATCCCAACTTAGTCCATTTGACAATAGGTTTGTTCATCATTGGAATGACCTTTGATATTGTCGGTGTTCTGTTCCCCTTTGAAAAATGGGTCTTCAAATTTTTGGCAATTACTGTCGAACGTGACAACTTATTTGCTGTTGGCTGGTACAACATGTTAGCTGCCAGCATCATCACATTTTTCACAGTGGGAGCAGGTTTTTACGAAATGCTGTTGGCAACACCACCAGCGGATCTGAAGAGTGCCTGGGGATTGCAGGCAATGGAAACTATGCTTTGGCATGGTGTGGGTGGTGTGTTCTTATTAGCGCTGATTGTTGGCATGACCATCTGGAGAGCATGGCAGCGCTTCGTTTGGGGCAAACAAGAATATAAACAGACAGATAGAGAAGTGCAATGGATCTATCTGTTCGCAGGCATTGCAATCATGTTCGTTATGTACATCCACGGCACACTAGGAGCGCAACTAGCCGCCGAATTTGGCGTACACAATACAGCAGATAATTTGCTGCGATCGCACCAAGACCTCAACACAACACTCAAATAAGTCATTTGTCCTTTGACTAATGCCCCATGCCCCATGCCCAATACCCAATACCCAATGCCCAATAACCAAAGACCATGAAAATCCAGAAGATTTTAAATATTTTGACGCTGCTTACAGGCGCGATCGCAGTGACTGTTACGAGTCTCTGGATCGGGAAGCAAGCTTACTTTTGGCTTCCCCCCCAAGCAGCGGCCGAATCCCTACTAATTGATGATTTGATTAGCTTCTTAGTAACCCTGGGTGCCTTTATCTTCTTGGGAGTAACAAGTACTCTAATGTATTCTGTCGTCTTCCATCGGGCAGTCAAAGATGACTTCACTGATGGCCCCCCAATTGAAGGTAATATCACCCTAGAAGTTGTCTGGACAGCAATTCCAATTCTTTTGGTGTTTTGGATTGCAGGCTACAGCTACCAAGTTTACGAACAAATGGGGATTCAAGGGCCATCGGAATTAGTTCATTTGCATAATCCGCTAGCAATGCAATCGGCTCATGCAGAACCAAATAATGCACCAGCTAACGCTTTAGCGGAACCTGTAGAAAAAATCGACGTACTAGCTAAACAGTGGGCGTGGGTTTTTCATTATCCCGAAAAAGATATTACCAGTACCGAGTTGCATTTACCTAGCGATCGCCGGATACGTTTAGCACTGAAATCACAAGACGTTCTCCACGGCTTCTATATACCTGCATTTCGCCTCAAGCAGGATATTATTCCCAACCATGCGATCGACTTTGAATTTACTCCCATCCGCCCCGGACAATACCGATTGACCGATTCTCAATATAGCGGTACATACTTTGCGACGATGCAGGCGAATGTAGTTGTCGAATCTCCTGAAGATTATCAGCAATGGCTAGCACAAGCTGCAACCCAAAAGCCAACCGTAGCAAAAAATCAGGCAGCTTCTGAGTATGCTCAAACATCCAATCAATCAGTCCAAACTGGTTGGGTTACAGTTCCACCTGCTGCACCTCCTCTAGTCAATTCACCTGGTTGAAAGGAAAGTAACTATGACTAATGTTCCTATTGAAGGTATTCTTCTCCCTGATGAGAAGCCTAACCACGAATCTCCGAGTAGCTGGAAAGAATACTTCAGCTTTAGTACCGACCACAAGGTAATTGGTATCCAGTATCTCGTTACCTCATTCTTCTTCTTTCTCGTCGGCGGTATCTTTGCAATGGTGATGCGGGGAGAACTGATGACACCCGAATCAGATTTAGTCGATCGCACCATCTACAACGGTATGTTCACCATGCACGGCACTATAATGCTGTTTTTGTGGACATTTCCCTCACTGGTTGGTTTTGCCAATTATTTAGTACCCCTGATGATTGGGGCGCGAGATATGGCATTTCCCCGCCTTAACGCCGTCGCCTTCTGGATGGTGCCAGTAGTCGGGATTATCATGATGGCTAGCTTCTTTGTCCCTGGTGGCCCAGCCCAAGCCGGCTGGTGGTCTTACCCGCCAGTTAGTCTCCAGAATCCCACAGGTAACTTGATTAATGGTCAAGTTCTCTGGCTTTTAGCGGTGGCAATATCCGGCGTATCCTCAATTATGGGCGCAGTAAACTTTGTCACCACAATCGTGAAGATGAGGGCCCCAGGAATGGGCTTCTTTCGGATGCCCTTGTTTGTCTGGGGAGTATTTAGCGCCCAGATTATCCAACTATTCGGACTACCTGCACTAACAGCAGGCGCGGTGATGTTGCTACTCGACCTCACAGTTGGCACGAGCTTTTTTGACCCCAGCAAGGGCGGGAATCCAGTTATGTTCCAGCATTACTTCTGGTTCTACTCCCACCCCGCCGTTTACGTGATCATTCTGCCTGTCTTTGCGATTTTCTCAGAAATCTTCCCAGTTTATTCACGTAAACCTCTATTTGGTTACAAAGTAGTCGCTATTTCATCCATCTTGATTGCAGGAGTAAGCGGCATTGTTTGGGTACACCACATGTACGTCAGTGGTACATCAGGCTGGATGCGGTTGATTTTCATGCTGACGACGATGTGTGTGTCTGTACCCACGGGAATTAAAGTATTTGCTTGGGTAGCAACTATTTGGGGCGGTAAACTGCGGCTAAATACCCCCATGCTATTTGCCTTGGGCGGATTAATCATGTTTGTGTTCGCAGGAATCACAGGCATCATGCTTTCTTCAGTACCAGTCGATGTCCACGTCAACAATACCTACTTTGTCGTCGGACACTTCCACTACGTCCTCTACGGCACCGTGACGATGGGCTTATTTGCTGCCATCTATCACTGGTTTCCCAAAATGACTGGGCGGATGTACTCCGAAAGCTGGGGTAAAATCCACTTTTGGTTAGCCTTCATCGGCACCAACCTCAACTTTTTGCCTATGCACCCATTAGGATTGCAAGGAATGTTACGCCGAGTTGCTTCCTACGCCCCAGAGTATCAATTCTGGAATATCATCGCTAGCCTCGGCGGATTTCTCTTAGGAATGTCCACCTTGCCCTTCATATTCAACATGGTGATTTCTTGGATGCAAGGCGAGAAAGCACCCGCAAACCCTTGGCGAGCAATCGGACTAGAGTGGTTAGTTTCTTCACCACCCCCAGTAGAAAACTTTGAAGAAACTCCCATCATCATCTCCGAACCTTACGGCTACGGCAAATCAGAACCCTTAACAGCCAACCTCCCAGAATAAACGCAAACTATCGGGAAGACGCAAAAACCCTCCGCTTACCTCTGCGCTTCCCTTTGCGTTACTTTGCGTTTCAAATTCCCCCCTCAAAAAGCAAAATGGACAGCTATATCAATTCCGAAGAATTGCACCATACAAGCGCAGAACACAGCCACGACGAAGAAGGCAACAAAATGTTTGGCTTCATCGTTTTCCTCCTGTCAGAAAGCGTCATCTTCTTAAGTTTTTTCGCTGGATATGCCATCTACAAAACAACAACCCCTAACTGGCTACCAGCTGGTGTTTCTGGACTAGAAATAAAAGAACCGACAATCAACACAGTAATTCTTGTCGCTAGTAGCTTTGTAATTTACTTAGCAGAACGTGCCCTTCAACGCCACGACTTAGTGAAATTTCGCCTATTTCTCTTGGCAACAATGGCAATGGGAACTTACTTTTTAGTTGGCCAAGCGATTGAATGGAACGGCCTCGCCTTTGGTTTCACCTCCGGGGTATTTGGTGGAACCTTCTATCTACTGACAGGCTTCCACGGTTTGCACGTTTTCACTGGTATTTTGTTGCAGTTGATAATTTTGGTACGTTCTTTCCTACCTGGCAATTACGATACAGGTCACTTCGGCGTCAATGCAACTTCATTGTTTTGGCACTTCGTCGATGTTATCTGGATTATTTTGTTTGTCCTTATCTATGTTTGGCAGTAAAGATTGATGGGAAGGAAAACCCAGATAATTTCTCTGGGTTGGTGTATGTGGCATTGTTAATGACTTTTATGCCCCATACACCATTCACTGTAATAACTATGTTTAGGTCTTAGTTCAACCTTTCAAATTCACCTTTTCCTCAAACTTTGACCCATCTTGATGAGATAAAAATTTTTCACTACTATGATAATTTCTTCGCCATTGTTCGAGCTTATCTATAGATATTGATTTAGATGTGACATTCACACCATTTCCTCGCCAAGCAACTTCTGCATCTGTTGTGAAAACCCCGCATTCTAATTGATCTAGCCTCATATTCCAATATTCGCTAAATCGACCTTTTAAAGTAATAACTTGCTCAAATACCTTGTTTCTATGCTTATTTCTTCTTTTTCGTTCTGTTGCTCCAGTTGCTTCTGTATCAATAAACTTAGTTTCAATTAAAAAAAGACTACCTTTAAAGGTTAGGAAGACAAAATCACACTTTCCTAAATCTGTATAATCTGAAATTGGAGACTTTTCAAATAACAGCAATTCAGCGCACGAGGGAAACAATTCTTTAATATTCAGAAATAAATAAGCTTGCAATAGAAGTTCCTTATCATAAGGAAATAATATCACTCCTTCAAAAAATTTTTGAATGTCCTCGTGAGTTTGGGGTTGAATTTTTTTACAGTATGAAACAAATCTATGTAGCTCGTTGACAATCATCAAGTTCTAACTCCTTCCCCCGGTCGCAGCCTTAAGGGTCTTAGCATCAAAAGATACCACTATCTCAAGGAAATTATCATCCGCATAAGTAACTAAAAAAACGATTAAAATCCTGGATACTTAAGGCAATTTACTGTTGACAGTTCAATCAAAGGAATTTTTAAGTTGCTTTTCAGTATTGGTGGATTTTTGACTCCTGGACTCAGCTACCAGTCAGCGATTTTATATGAGCAGGAAAACTGGCGTTTTGCAAAGCTTGAACGGTAATTCTGGAATCTTGTACACAAAATTGCCAACCTAAGCGAACAAGTTTACGAGAAGTTTCAGTTTGAATAATTCCAATCACTGGCATTTTTGCCTTTTCTTTGTCTACTGAATGGTCTTGTAAAATCGTTTTCAAGCGATGTAAATCTTCCATATTGCCTGCTTGCTGGGGATTTAATTCCACCATTACCATTTGTACTGTTTCCACTGGCTCTGCATCTTCAAGAATAAATTGAGTTTGCTCGTCACGTCGGTCTACTTTTCCCCAAATAATCAATCTAGTATCAACTTGGAGTAAAGAACTAATGCGTTCATAAGTTTTTGGAAAAACTACAGCTTCTGATTGTGTAGTTAGGTCTTCTATTTGCAAGATTGCCATCTGATCGCCTTTTTTAGTCACCACTTTTTTGACGTTATTTAACATGACAACTGCACAAAGTCTTGTATCTTCCCTTTGTTCTCCCAGTTGCGAAAGGTTAATTGGTGTCAAAAGTGGTGCTATTTGCCGTAAGGATTTCAGTGGATGATCTGATACATAAAAGCCTAATAATTCTTTCTCCATCTGCAACTTTTTCTGTGGGGGTAAATCTGTCACAGGTTTAGATTTAGGAGCAGTTTCAAAGGCATTATTTGCTCTTTTATTCTGAGTCGAAGAAAAGCCGTCGCCCAATAAATCAAATAGATTCCCTTGACCACTAGCTCTATCTTTCGCACGAGATTGTGCCCAATCATACACTAATTCTGAGTCGTTAATTAACTGTTGGCGGTTGGATTCAATTTTGTCAAAGGCTCCACAGTAAATCAGCGATTCCAGAGTTCGGCGATTAACAGCACGTAAATCGACGCGATCGCAAAAATCAGCGAGTGATTTAAATTCTCCTGTCTCATTTCTCGCCTCCAAAATACAAGCGATCGCATTTTGTCCTACGTTACGCACTGCCGAAAATCCAAACAGAATCTTGCCTGCCGTTGGCGTAAAATCAACACCAGAACGATTTATATCTGGCGGATCTATGGATATCCCCATATTTGTACAGTTAGTAATGTATCTCTGTACCTTATCCGTATCACCACTGTTAGCTGTTAACAGCGCCGCCATATATTCCAATGGGTAATTAGCTTTTAAATATGCTGTTTGATATGTTACATAACCATAGGCTGTTGAATGAGATTTATTGAAACAATTGGAAGCTAGAAAGCCATTTTCTATCGTAAAATTATGGTCACGCTCAACCCCAATGTCATAAACATTTTGTTTGCCTAAATATTTACGTGTGGATATTTTTATCATCCTACCTTACCTCGAAAAATTTTGTGGAATTGAATAAAATTATGAAGTTTGTAGTATTAATAAGCTTATAATACAAAATTATATCATTAGAAAACACTGCTATACTCTTACACAAAAGTAGCAAATATATATGAAAACTTTGGCAAACTATTCAATAGACGGTTGATAGCCATGTATTTGCTGTTTTTCAAAACTTATTAAACACATTTCAATACATATTAATCCGCTTAGTCAGATGAATGGGGAATGGCGAGCAGACGAGAATAAGCAATGCCCAAAGCCCAATAACCAATACCCAATTTTGACCAATATGTACTAGAATCAATGACTTGAGTCATAAAGAGAGCAATCATGGCATCCATCCGCGAGTTGCACCAACAGCTGGTTAAAAAAGAACGTTCTGCCGTCGAAATTACCCAAGAAGCTTTAGAGCGCATTCAAGCGTTAGAGCCGAAATTGCATAGCTTTTTATGTGTGACGGCAGACCGGGCATTAGAGCAGGCGGGTGCTGTGGATGCCAAAATTGCCGCAGGAGAGGAAATTGGGCTACTAGCAGGCATTCCTGTGGGTATCAAGGACAATATGTGTACCAAGGGAATTCCTACCACCTGCGCCTCCCGGATTTTAGAAAATTTTGTGCCGCCTTATGAATCAACGGCGACGCAAAAATTGGCAGATGCTGGGGCGGTAATGGTAGGCAAAACCAACTTGGATGAGTTTGCAATGGGTAGTTCGACAGAAAACTCTGCCTATCAAGTCACGGCTAATCCTTGGGATTTGTCACGAGTTCCAGGTGGTTCTTCAGGGGGTTCGGCGGCGGCGGTGGCGGCTCAAGAATGTGTAGTTGCTCTCGGTTCTGATACTGGCGGTTCGATTCGCCAACCTGCGTCTTTCTGCGGTGTTGTGGGGATGAAACCAACTTATGGTTTGGTTTCTCGTTATGGTTTGGTGGCTTACGCTTCGTCTTTGGATCAAATTGGGCCATTTGGAAACACGGTAGAAGATGCGGCAATATTATTAAGTGCGATCGCAGGTTACGATCCCAAAGACTCTACCAGTCTAAAAGTTGCCATTCCCAATTATGCTGCTAGCCTAAAACCAAACTTCAAACCCAGAGGTCAACTGAGAATTGGTATCATTAAAGAAACTTTTGGTGAAGGTTTAGACCCTGTAGTGGAACAAGCTGTTACTAAAGCAGTAGATCAACTACAAAGTTTAGGAGCGGAAATTCATATAATTTCCTGTCCCCGCTTCCGTTATGGCTTACCCACTTACTACATCATCGCCCCATCCGAAGCATCAGCAAACCTGGCTCGTTACGATGGCGTGAAATATGGATATCGCGCTCCTGATGCAGATAATCTGCTATCAATGTACACTCGTACCCGTGCCGCTGGTTTTGGTACAGAAGTTAAACGCCGGATTATGATTGGCACTTACGCCCTTTCGGCTGGCTATTATGACGCTTATTACCTGAAAGCGCAAAAAGTCCGTACTTTGATTAAGCAAGACTTTGAAAAGGCTTTTGGCGCGGTTGATGTGTTAGTTTGTCCCACATCTCCCACTACAGCATTCAAAGCGGGGGAAAAAACTACTGACCCCTTGAGTATGTATTTAACTGACTTGATGACTATTCCTGTGAATCTTGCTGGTTTACCCAGTTTAAGTTTGCCATGTGGTTTTGACGAACAGGGGCTACCGATAGGATTACAGTTAATTGGCAATGTTCTGCGAGAAGACCAATTATTTCAGATAGCTTATGCTTATGAGCAATCTACTACTTGGCATCTGCGTAAACCGCAAATATAGCTAAGTGCTGAGTGCTGTTAGCGGTAGCGGGGCGTTTAGCCCGTGCTGAATAAAAATCCAGTTGTTTCAAGACTTTGAGCAATCAACACTGTCCTAATCTGTGTGACTACGGCTATATCTTGAAAATTGTCATTTGTCATTGGTTATTGATTCTTTTCCTTTACTCGGTAGAGACGCGATTAATCACGTCTCTCCACTTCCTTTGCCTTCTTGGTCATTTGTTAGTCTGATTGCTGACTATTGACTGTTGATTATTATCTTCTGGAGTCAGGGATTCAGCTGTAAGTTGTGGATTAAGTATATGAAGAAGACCAGCAGATGCACCGACCAATAATAAAATATAGGTCAGAACAAGAGGTATGTATGTATTTTGTTTGTTTTCTAAATTGTGGTGAGCATTTTTAGAATCTTGACAGACAACATTGGTTACAAGGCTGTACGATAAAGCATTTCCATCCAGCCCTAAAGCATCTCCATAACGACGAATGAATCCTTGCAGAAAAATCGGTTCAGGCAATTCTTCAAATCGATCTTCTTCTAAAGCTTGCAAAATGCCTACTCGAAGCATTGTCTGAGAGGCTATTTCTTCTATGCGGATAGATTTTTCTTGTCTTACTTGTCGCAAGCGTGTGGTTATTTCCTTTAGTTGCTCTACTTGAGCTTCATTTAAGAGCGTCACAGTCTTCTCCTGTATGGGCTAATTCTACTATTCATTGAGAAGACTTCAATCCGCATACGTAAATTTACTGGATATTTGATTTTAGGATAAATTTTTTTGATAATGGCTTAATCCTGGATTTTAAAATGGTAATCGAACTAAAGCTAAGTATGTATTAAGCTACAATTAATACTTAAATAGCAAATAGGAAGGCGAAAAAGTCAAAAAGCTGTAACTTATAGTATAAGTATTTTGCTAACGGCTACTCTGGGCTGGGATAATTGCAGCGATCGCTAATGTTCTGCTCAATAACGATTAGTCGTCATTATTGATTGTGCCAACTGCTTGGTGATTATTAAATATGGCATTTGCTGCACCATATATATTGACAAAAAATCTTTCATTGGGTTCAACTTTATTATCACCTCTGACGCCAATACTAATAACTTTGCTAGTTTCGCCAGGGTTGAAAACAATTGTCCCAAACCCGAAATTGTAATCCGAGTCAGATTGTTGGGCAGTACCATCACTCGTACTATAATTTACGGCTATCGGTTGATAGAATTCATTCGAGAGAGTGACGACAAAATTGGCATTAGTTATCATTGCTATTGTGCCTTCTTTGACTAATACATCTGCAATGCTGATGGCTGGGGGTTGGTCATCATTTATGATAGTAGCCACTCCCAAGCTATCAGTAATTGTGGTGTTTGTAGCACCGAAGAGATTGACAGAAAATGTCTCGTTAGTTTCAGTTTTGTTATCACCTATGACACCAATACCAAGAGTTTTGCTGGTTTCGCCAGGATTGAAAACGATTGTCCCGGAAGCAGAGTTGTAATCAGAGTCAGAAACTTTAGCAATGCCATCACTCGTGTTGTAATTTACAGTAACCTGCTGTAAACTCGCTGCGGAGAGAGTGACGATAAAGTTAGCATTAGTTGTTGTGCCTGTGTTACCTTCAGCAATTGAGACATCCGAGATACTGACAGTTGTTAAGTTGTCATCATCAATTATGGTAGCTATTCCTAAACTATCTGCGATCGTCGCATTTGTCTCACCTGAAAGATTCACAGAAAATGTCTCGTTGGCTTCACTTTGGTTATCGCCGATGACGCCAATACTAAGAGTTTTGCTAGTTTCGCCAGGAGCGAAAATAATTGTTCCTGAATCAGAGTTGTAATCAGAGTCAGAAACTTGAGCAGTGCCATCACTCGTGTTGTAATTTACAGTAACCTGCTGATAACTAGGATTTGAAAGAGTGATAGTAAAGTTAGCATTAGTTGTTGTGCCTGTATTGCCTTCAGAAACTGAGACATCCGAGATGCTGATAGTTGGTTGATTATCATCGTTGCTGATGGTAGCAACTGCTAAATTATCTGCGATCGCAGCATTTGTCGCACCCAAAAGATTGACGGAAAATGTCTCGTCAGTTTCAAATTTGTTATCGCCTACAACACCAATGCTAAGAGTTTTACTGGTTTCGCCAGGATTGAAAGTAATCGTCCCGAAAGCCGAATTGTAATCAGAGTCACCAACTTGAGCAGTAACATCACTCGTGTTGTAATTTACAGTAACTTGCTGATAACTAGGATTAGAAAGACTGATAGTAAAGTTAGCGTTAGTTGTTGTACCTGTGTTGTCTTCAGTAACAGAGATATCCGAGATGCTGATAGTTGGTTGGTTATCATCATTGATAATAGTACCAACTCCTAAACTATCTGTGATCGCAGCATTTGTTGCACCCAAAAGATTGACAGAAAATGTCTCGTTGGTTTCAGCTTTGTTATCACTGATGACACCAATGCTAAGAGTTTTACTAGTTTCGCCAGGATTGAAAGTGATTGTCCCGGAAGCAGAGTTGTAATCAGAGTCAGCAACTTGAGCAGTGCCATCACTCGTGTTGTAATTTACAGTAACCTGCTGAGAACTAGGATTAGAGAGACTGATAGTAAAATTAGCGTTAGTTGTTGTACCTATGTTACCTTCAAAAACTGAGACATCTGAGATACTGATAGTTGGTTGGTTATCATCATCACTGATGTTACCAACTCCTAAACTATCTGCGATCGCGGCATTTGTTGCACCCAAAAGATTGACAGAAAATGTCTCGTTGGTTTCAGCTTTGTTATCACCGATGACACCAATGCTAATAACTTTGCTCGTTTCACCAGGATTGAAAGTAATCGTCCCAAAAGCAGAGTTGTAATCAGAGTCAGCAACTTGAGCAGTGCCATCACTCGTATTGTAATTTACAGTAATCTGCTGATAACTGGCATTGGAGAGAGTGACAATAAAGTTGGCATTAGTTGTTGTGCCTATGTTACCTTCAGAAACTGAGACATCCGAGATGCTGATAGTTGGTTGATTATCATCGTTGATGATGGTAGCAACTCCTAAACTATCTGCGATCGCGGCATTGGTTGCATCCAAAAGATTGACAGAAAATGTCTCGTCAGTTTCAAATTTGTTATCGCCTACAACACCAATGTTAAGAGTTTTGCTAGTTTCGCCAGGATTGAAAGTAATCGTCCCTAAAGCCGAATTGTAATCAGAGTCAGCAGCATTAGCAGTACCATTACTAGTGTTGTAATTTACAGTAATCTGTTGAGAATTAGGATTAGAAAGACTGATAGTAAAGTTACCATTAGTTGTTGTACCTGTGTTGCCTTCAGTAACTGAGATATCCGAGATGCTGATAGTTGGTTGGCTATCATCGTTGATGATGTTTACTGTAGCCGAACTGTTAGTAATTGTGGAATTTGGCGCTCCAGTTATGAGGCTGGGGTTACTCAGGATAATAGTAATGTCTTCATTGAGTTCAAATGTGTTGTCACCCAAAACATCGGCTGTAATTGTCTTTGTTGTTTCCCCAACAGCGAAGCTTAAAGTTCCGGATGTAGTAGTTCCTCCACCTGTAACCTGAATATTGTTATAGTCACTGCCAAAAGTTGCCGCACCGTTAAAAGCATAATTTATAGTACTAGCCACGCCAATACCACCACTGCGAGTAACTGTGAAGCTAACAGCTTGAGTACCACTATTACCTTCAGTTAAAGTTGAGGTGGGAGTGGAAATTGCATATTGAATCGCATCATTAGCAGCAATATTTAGAGTGGTTTCAGTTATTGTTCCTAAATCAACCCCTGTTAGCGTGCCGAAGTTAAGTACAACTGTTTCTGCATTCTCAGGTAAATCGTCTGGGTTAATAGTAAAAGTAATTAGCTGTGTTAAATTTGCGCCTGTTGCCCCAGCAGTAAAGGAGATGGTAGTGGGGGAAAAAGTGTAATCGTTGCCACTAGTAGCCGTGCTACTGTTTTTAACGACAATAGGAATTGTGACAGCCGTTTCAGGAGAGGCATCTAAGGTAACAGAAATAGCTACTGTAGTGGCAGTACTATCTTCTGTTGTATTGTACGTAGCAGCACCAAAGCTGACTTTTGGAAGCACATATTCAAATGCTCCAATGTCAATTCTGCCGCTTTCAATACGGTTAAAATCTGTGCCGCGTTGGTCGGTAGTTAAGCTACTATTGTAAGCCGGATCGCCAGCATTCCTGGCAGGACTGTTAAAGTATAAAGCGTGAGTTTGTGTCGAACCACCGTAATCTCCTAACGGTTTGAGTCCGGGGTTGGGGTTAATAATATCTGTACCCGTACCCAAAGTACCCGATATTTTACCAGTAATTTTGCCAATCAGGTTGTAACCATTACCATTGAAGTTGGCACCAGAAATATCGGCTCCTTGATTGCCTAAATCAATATTGCCAGCAATGATGCTGTTGCTGATGCTCCAAGTACCAGCAGATCTATAAATACCGCCACCATTACCTGCGTTATTGTTATCGCTATCAGCGGTGTTGCCAAATATAGTGGTATTACTTATGGTGCCACCGCCAGAATAGATACCGCCGCCGTTGACTTTTACGGTGTTACTGGAAACAGTGCTATTAATAAGTGTGGTAGTGCTGCTGTAGATGCCACCGCCATTAGTGTTCGCTGTGTTGCTAGAAATAGTGCTATTGGTAGCTGTGACACTACTAGTGCTGTAGATGCCGCCGCCGCTAGTGTTCGCTGTGTTGCCAGAAATAGTGCTATTAGTAGCTGTGACACTACTAGTGCTGTAGATGCCGCCACCATTACTACTGCCTGCATTTCCCCCAGTTATCTTCAACCCATCAATTGAGAGGGAGGCACTAGCATTAAAAATACGGGAAGTATTGTTACCACTGATGGTGAGTTTATTCGCCCCAGTTCCTTGAATGATCACTCCTTCAGTGATATTCAATTGCCCAGAAGTGAGGGTAATAGTGTCGGGGGTAGCATCACCGAATATCCCAGTCTGATCAAAGATAATTGTCTCAATCCCTGGATCGTTATTGGCATTGATAAGAGCTTGCCTTAACGAGCCAATACCACTGTCATTGGTGTTAGTTACTATGTAGGTGGTGTTATCTACTTTGATAGATACATCGTCAATGGCTAAACCATGATCGTTGCCTCCATCATCTATATCTTCCCAACGCAATATAATCTCTTCACCGTTAGCGATTGGGGTCGCTAGATTAAATATTACTGGCGTTATAACAACTCGATTGGCAATCAAATTGCCATTTAGGGCCCCCGCAGTTGCAGTTGCAATTGGCCCGGTGAAATCTAGCGAGGTGACAGGCGTCCATGTTCCTGTTGTTAAACTTGTGATAGTTGACCCAGTTTGATAACTGAATTTCAACTGTTGCTGTGATGTATTACCACCATTACGCCATTGTTCACCGGTGTAACTTACTTGCAACTTAGTAATTGCTGAACCTGTGTTGTTTTGGAGTCGCAACCCATAATAAATAGTTCCTGTAGAACCAGAAGCTAGAGAACCAAGTGCCCGGTCTGGGTTATTAGCACTACCAAAACTGTACAATCCACCTGTGTTATTACTGCCAGTACCAGGGCTGTAAGTTGTTCTCGTAGAATACCAGCCCGAAATAGTTGAATCATTAACCCAAGCTGGTGTTCCAGAAAGAGCTAATGAGCTAAAATTTTGAGAGTATGTGCCAGTAAAACTAGCTGGCAAAATCGATTGATAAGCCTGTATTACTTTAGGTTGAAATGCCAGAGAAGCCTCAATTTTCCCTGTCTTCACTTCTAAATTCCAGTCGCCACCTAAAGCTGCACTTCCGGTTTTGTCAGTGGAAGCGGCAACATCTGCTCCAGTAATTTGGCTAATCTGCTGTACAAATTTTGTGCCTTCACCACTGGCTACATCACAGCCATAAAGTAGGATGTCAGCTTTATCAGTTAAAGCACTTGCCCACTTTTGTAACTGATTTTTGTAGCTATCCAGATTGCTAAGGTTGAAGTTTATTGACCCTAGTTGCAAACTCCCCAGACTTCCGTGGGAAACAATGTGAATTGATTGAACTGAATTGGATTCACGTTTTGCTATAAACTCGGTAATTTGTGTTAAACCGTCTCTATTGGCATCAAGAATAACAACTTCACTGCCGAGTGTGATACCAGCCATGAAGCTTTGGTAATCTATAACTTTTGGATCTATAAAAACAATATTTGTGCTTGCATCTATTAATTTTATATTAGACTTATTTTTGGTTTTAGGATGAGAATCTTCTGGCTTTTTTATCATAATTATTATTCCTTAAATATAATTTATTAGTTTTGGCTTAGTAATATTTATCGTGCATAACAAAATAGAAAGTGGATGACGCTGCATTCGATTTCATTTGGGAATGAAATCGGTAATTAAACCTTTTATTTAATCAGACAAAACCGCAATATTTTTAGTTGTTGTATAAGCACGCCTTGAATAAAGTTAGCTGTTTTTTAGTCACAGCTTTTGTTTATAGCAATTTATACTAAGTCTAGTGACAATACAACTGCATTTTCACTTAAATAACGATAGATAGATTGATTGAAATTTGAGTATATCTAGCTTTATTAACAGTTCTGGTACTACTAATCCTTTTTGGATAGCTAAAACTGTGGTCTAAGTGCGATCGCGTACTTCTAATTTCACTCTAGACAATTTAGGAGCATGGGACGTAATCTTTATGTCGTTATGCCGATTCTTGAGATTGAACAAACTCCTTGCAGCACTCATAGCTATCTGAAATAAAAATAACGCTATCATCATTGCCAATGCTTTTTTTAATCTTGTATAAAAAGCGCCTCAATTGACAACAGTATGTTTCAACTACGTAATATTCCATGATTCCCTTTTTGTCACTTCAAACCTTTAACTAATTCTCTAAACAGTAACCGCGCTCCTTTGGCTGCAACACGATTCCTAACGAGCTTCACAGGACGACCCGCTGCTTTTTCAGTGTCTAACTGTTCACCCAAGATTTTACCAATATCATTTTTGAGGCGCGATCGCTTGGGTTCAATTCTGGTAAATACCCACTGCCAGAGAGATTTACGGCACAAATCCGATCCGCCTACTACTTTGGCTTTGCGGCTATCGCCGGATGCTTCGAGGGACGGAGCAGCGCCGAGGGCTTTTTGAAATCTTCTCAATGAAAGGTGGCGTTTGGTGGGCTTTTTGGAGTTTCGCCCCTGGCGCATCTTTACCTCTGGCTTGCCATCTACTAAAAATCCCTCAATGGGGTAAATCTGGGAAAGAACGATCGCAGTTAGGCGATCGCCAAACCCAAACTTTTTAAAAACGGCGCGGTAATGGTCAAACCGAACATCAGCAAGCAATTCTCGCAACTCTGCCTCGATGACGTGTTCCTCGCGCTGGAGGTCGCAGATCCGTTTTGCGTGTTCTCGAACTGTTTGAGTGATTCCCAAACCGACAGTTTGAGAGTAAAGGCGGTCATAGCGCGTACTTTTGCGAATTCCAGCAAGCCAACCCCACAATAAAGGGGGTTCACCAGATTCACCGCGAAGTGAACGCACTAGTGCCACCTCTGGGAACTGCCACGCCAAATCCTGACGCGCACGATTCATGATCGGAGACTGAACGCGGTTGAGATGTGCCAGCCGCAAAACCAACTCGCGGATTCTGACTATTTCGCGATCGCGTATTTGCACAAATCGGCGCGGGTCTTTTTGGTAATCGAAGTAATAGCAACCCAGCGCCAGGGCATCAGCATCATCGTCTTTGTCTGGTAATGCCAGGTGATTAGCTCGATAATTCCTCAGTTCTTTGTGACCTACCAGCCGAACTTCTACCCCGGCGCGGGCCAGGTGAGTACCCCAAAGTTTGCTGTAATTATTGCCAGTTGGTTCTAGTAGTGCAATGTCCGCATTGAGCGCGAGTAAATCTTGAATACCTTTTGCATCAGTGCTCAACTTAAAAAACGGACATTCATAATAAAATTGACGTGGATCTTCGGGCTTCTCCAAAAGCAGACAAGCCGAAACTGAGGACTTGCTAATATCAAGCCCCAAAATTCTAATCATTCAGTTCTCCTCTGGGTGGTTTCGTCTTGTTCCCTTTGTCAATGCCTGCGAATCACCCGAAGGCCACAACAGCCTAGTTCACTCTCAAGGCAATGCCGCAGCGCGAACTGCGGCGACATAGGGAGGGAACAGCGCACTCACAGCAGCCGAGCTTATGAAATTAGGAAAGCCGTAAAAGCTTGATTCATACAAAAAGCCCTAAGCTGCTGTGTGTATGTGCTGTACGTCGGATTTGGAGTCCGTCCGCGACGGTGGAGAAAGCCACCGTTTCGGCTACTGTGTCAGGTAGCCTCATCAGGCGGTTATATGCTTTCGAGAGTGTCGGTAAGTGAGTGTAAGTCCTTTACTAGTATTTCTTGAGTTTCTTCTGTGGCATTTTCAACCTTTGAGATAAACTCAATTAATTTATCTAACTGAGCTTTAGCCCTAATTAGCTTGTGCCATTCAATGTAGTAATCCCAAGTTGGGTCTGCTTCTGGAATATTTGCTGATTCTGGAAGGTTTGGAGTTTTAGTCATATTAAAAATGTTCGTTTGACGTTTCTTGAATTTTTAACAAGTCATTTCGTTCGAGTAATTCCAATATTTTCAAAGCTATGAACGAGCACTCGTAATGAGGAATGCCACTTCTAGAAAGCGCTGCAAGCAAAAATTTGATTTCTGCTTCTAACTCTGTATCTATTCTCAAAAATTCAAAAATTGCAAGCATACATCTGGCGTAAGCTCTTACTTCTTTGTGAGTTAATTTTCCTGAATCATCATTGCTGGCAATTCGTTTCAGAATAATTTTTAGTCCTTTAGTTTCACCATCAAAACCATACATATTAATACCCGTTCAAAACATGTAATCGCATATTTCACAACGATCTGCTTCTTCCATCTCATCCCAAACAATTAATTCTGAACCACAGGATGGGCATTGTTCGCGATCTAAATATGCTTCAAGTTCTTCATCACAAACTGGACATTCCCACTTCCTCACACCATCATCAAAAAAATCATCCATCAATTCGCCACATTTTGGGCAGTTAGGTTGAACAGTCATAACTAATGTGTATTTTTGACATTGGTAAATGAAATTGCGATCGCACTCCTGCGCTTTGCGCGATCGCTTTTAAATTAGTCCCACTCCTCCTGCTTGCCTTGCTGCAATATCTGCTGCAATCGCCGCTTGCCCTCCTCCCAGCGACGGCCACCCATTTTGAAAATTTGCTCAATCACATAAGTCTCCCCTCTAACTTCCAGTAGTGACTTCACAGCCAAATAGAAGGCTTTATCGACGTTCGTGGAAGCGGAAGTTTCACCAGTTCGATCCGCGCTCGGTTCCTTATATAAGTGTTCCAGGCTGGTAGTTAGCTCCTCCTTGACTTCCGGCGGGTAAGTCGGTGCAGCGCCGTAAATTTCATAGAGCGCTTGTTCTTGCTGTTGGGTGTGCAACCCAATTTCTACTTGTTCTAGTTCTTGGTTCATGGCTGATAGCGCTGCACGTCGGGCATCCTGGGCGATAAGTCGCCGCGATTCTCCGACTAGTTGCACTGATGCAACAAGTGCCAAGCTGTAGCTGATTCCCTTGCCGATTTGGGGTAAAGGAGAAAGCGCAGCTAGCCAAAAAGCTGTTGCACTGGCTAACAAGCAGTTAGTTTTTAGCCACCGATCAGCCATGACAGCATCCCTCCCAGAACAATCGAAACTGCGATCGCAATCAGCAAAGCATAATAATCTGGTTCAGATAGCTTGAGAAACTGTCTCGCCGCGTCATCTGTCAGCAATGCAAGCGCTAATGCAACACCAGACATGATGTAGATAACCCACATCACACGGAATAAAGCAGGATGCAGCGCCCCTAGCCAAGCCACAAAGCTAGAGGCGATACACCCCAGTAGGAACCAAGCCCCCAGGTGTACCGCCTTTGCCATTAGTATTTTTCCTTGATTTTGGCTTTGAGTTCGTCAATTCGTTGCTGTGCCTTGTTTTCAGCGCGGTCTAAACCAAAACCCAGTTTTGCATATTCTGGTCTGAGCGTGTGCAGATGCCTTGCAGTCGTTGCGTCAGACCGTTTTTTAGTGAGTTCGCTGTCTGCAACTCCTTTGATGTAGTTACGATGGGCAGTGTGTACCTGTGCGTCCGATTGTTCGAGTTTTTTCAGGGATTTGTAAGCGCGTTTCGCCTGGCGCGCTTCAAGTGATTTTTGAGTTGCAACTCGCTTGAGTGCATCAGCCTCAGCCTTATTAAAGTAACGTGGTGTATCATTGACAGGTGCTGTCCTGACAGTCTCCCAATTCCCCGCATTCACTGGGTTAATGACGGTTGGATCTGTTGGAGATAGCACCCGATTTTTATCTATGCCGTGGGCCCCAGTGGAGAAGGACGGCTCATTACTTTTGTTGCTGGATTTTGCAGCGTTGGTAATGCGTGCAAGGATTCCCATTGTTTACTCCTATCTATCTATTGCAAACTTGGTTTTTAACTTTCTCAAGCTGTTGGCTTTGCGCTTTCATCTCGCGCAGTTGCACTTGATCCGCGCTCTGGTAAGTGGAGATTGCACCTATGCTTAAGCCGGCAACGAGCGCAGCTGCAAGCATGACTAAAAATGCAGCGAGATTATTCCCGGCGGGTGCGGGTTCTGGTGCAGTTGGGTAAAATTCGCCGGTGAATGGTACAATCTTACTAGTAGTCTGTTTTTTAGTCTGTTTCATCTCCTCCCTCTAGCAACATCGGCTGATATGTGGGTAAGAGTAGATGCTCGGTTCCCGCGTCGATCGCAGCGCGAAATGACAACTCGACTATTTTGCGTTGTTCAGGTGTGGGATTAAACCGCATCTGTTTAATACGTCGCAAAGTGCGACCGGGTAGCTGTCGGTAATATTCGTTAGCAAGACGCTGTGAATCTTCCTCTAACAGCGACTCAAGTAAATCGGGTGCATCGGATTCTGCATCAAAATTTGCATCGTCATCCGTTGCATTTTTCGTTGCACGTCGGCTATGCAGCAGTTCAATTCCCGCTTCAGTCCAGAGTTTAACGCCGTGTTCATCGGCGACAATGTGAACGTTGAACTGGAACACTTCAGGATGGCGGCGTAACCAACTGCGGATTGTACTTTCTGGGATGTTGGTTAACTTGGCGGCCTCAGGAGTGGTGTACAGGTTCGGCATTCTGCCCCCAGCGGATTTGTTCGATAATCGCTTGCATAACTCCTCCCTGGTCGGAGAGTGAAAGTTGATCTCTCATCTGTTTTGCGATCGCAAAAATTTCACCCCGAACATCTCCGTCTAGCTGGCAACCAATATGCGATGCCAAAACGGTGAGAATAACCAGCTTTTCTCGCTTGGTGATTTTCTCAAAAGTTGAGCCGTACTCCTCCTGCAACTTTTCTAAAAGTGAGTTATCGCCTGGGGTATAAGCTGTGTAGTAGCCTAATGGCTTAGACATTGGTAAAATCTCCTCATTGATAATTGATAAATTTCCACAAGGCGATCGCTTGCGAGTAGCGGTTGCCTTTTTATTTGGCATCAGGTAAAGGGTGTTCCGCGCCGGGGCTTACGCAGTGGCGTGGGTGCTTGCTCCGGTTGCAACGCGAACGGTCAGGCGTTGGGGAGCGGGTTTGTGGTGCAAAAACATTTTGCACGTGCTAGTATCTTTCAATAGTTATTGCACGTGCAATAATAGAAGTCAAGCATATTTTTATAAAGCACGTGCAGAAGCATCCATTTAGCACGTGCAATAATTTAGGGGTTGCTATGCCTATAACAGATGACAGAAGAAACCACGACAGAGAAAAAGACGATCAACGCAACAGTAAGAATGTCGGCTCAAGATTGGGAGGCATTGAAGGACAAAGCCTCTCAACTAGGCATGAATCGGACACAGTTTTTTATTCAAATAGCGAGGGGAGAGATAAAACTGGATCATGGGCTTCTCTTGGAGGACAAGCAACTATTGGGGGAATTCACCGTAGGCTGAAAGAATTACATGAAGCCTGCTTAACTGTAATTGACTCTCAGCAAAAGCAGCTTGAAAACAGCCTACATGAGAGGAAGCAACTAACAGCAGAAATCGAAGATTTATACACCCTGTTAGGTGAAGCCTTACAAGATATACCAAATAAAGAATAAAGCCGTTTACCCAAGCAGGTAAACGGCTTTATTCGTTGCGATCGCGCTGCCGCTTGTAGATGGAGTGCGATCACCACGAAGCGATAAGTAGTGATTAATGATCTATGACAACTCAAACAGCAATTAACCAATTAGAAACCGAGATGACTCGCTTGGGGTGGACGTGGCAGCATCCACGAATTCAAAAATTCCTCCAGGAGTCTGCCACTAAAGTGAACCGCCCTGTTCCCAATATCACAACCCTTTCTCACAAGTACATTGTCCATCTAACCAAGCTTGTTCATGCCTACTGGGAATGTCAGCACATCATGGGAATTCTAGCTATCGACTGGAAAGATCCTCAAATAATTGCCACGTTCCAAAAATACGGTTATCCCAACAGAATGCCACTGAAGGGATGGGAACAACTAGCTAAAGAACTTGATGCAAGGTGGTTTGAATCAGGGGGTGGATTTTAGCGATCGCGCTCACCACTTCTGGAGTGCGATCGCTGATTGTCTTAAAAACAAAAAGTCACAAGCCACTTAAAACACTACTTCCAGTGGCTTGATGACGCATCAAAACTAGTAATATTATGCCAGAAAATAGCTTAGAAGTCATCAATGTTTCTTCTCAAAATAGGATAATTCCTATTAACCGCAACAAAGAGAAGAAAACATCAAGTAAATTCAACAAACCTCACTGTATTATCCCAGTTGACGATATCCAGTGGGTAGTTAATCAAGTAAAAACAGTTCAAACACTTTGGAATGAATGTTGGGCTTCAGACCAGTATGGTAGTAGATGGATGAAGCTATCAACATCATTAGGTGATAAAGCTTTTAGACTAGCAAGACAACTTTTATACACAACAGGATTATTTGAATTCAAGCGAGAAACCTGCACAGATGACAGTCGTAAAACAGCGTGCTGGTTAGTCAAAAACTTGCATGGTGCAAGGCGAATTCAAGAGTTTTGGATGAAAGATGATGAGCAAGAATCATCGGTCAATAGTGACGCTATATCCGGCATAAATGAACCGGACATCAGTCAAAAAATACCGGATGTCGGTCAGAAAATGCCGGACATCTCACCTGAAAGTATTGAAAATACTGGGGTTCCAGAACCTCTCAGTAACACTTCAGGAACGTCTCAGGAACTTCTCAAAGAAGTTCATGTTGACGTAACCCCAACGAACGAACTTCTTGAGAAAGTTCGTTCTCGCGGTACAAAAACCGCAGAGAAATTAGCTATTGCTATGGAGCGCTGTATGAAAAAAGCCGCAGGTGAACAACCCGAACAGTCTTTTAAGGAATTATTTATTAGCAGATACAAATGGAGAATTGACGATGAGAGGTTTCAAAAACTTATTCAACTCACCGCATCATGTACGCTTTCATTCTTTCAGAAATTCAAATACGTATACCATCAGGACGGTATGAGCGCTCCGAGAACATTTGATAAAGCGATAGACCTTGTAATAAAAAATGCTTCAACTATCAATGAAGCAGTGAAATTACAATTAGAAGCTTTCAATTATCAACCCACTAGTTGATTGATACAAAAAAAGGCCGCTGTCACGGCCGCGAATTTTAGAATCCACAAACATTATGAAACATAATTCTGATGTGCCAGGGCAGTTAACACTATTAACTGTTGCCCCAACAGTTGAAACAAGGACTACCGTTCACGATCCTTACTGGGATGAACTAGAAACTGCTCCCGAACATCCCGAACCAGAAACCAGATGGAATCCTGCCCACTTTGGAGAAGTGCCCCATAAGGTAAGTGACAACGGACAACTGACAATTTTCTTTGATGAGTGCGATGAGCCACCAGACCCAGACGATTATTTAAACCGGGATGATTACGAGCAAGCTTGGGAACGGTGGGAGTCAACTGTTCGGGAGCAGGATACACAGGCTTCTGTATTATTCAGTGAAGACTCGGAAAATATCGCGGGCGGTCGCCTCCCCTTTGTTCGGGAGCATGATACACACATATCTGCTCCCGAACACAGTATATTGGGTGAACCTTGCCCCCCTGCTCCCGAACATACCCATTGGGTTGAGAAGTACTGGGTCAAGCGCGGCAACAGCAAACATAACTATTACCGCTACTGCTGGATGTCGGGGAGAAAAATTCACCACTGTCATATTTCGGGTGGCAGTACAGCATCACCTTTGGCTATCCAGCGCCGGGGAGTTGTGGAAAGTGCGATCGCAGATGGTAAATTACCATTTGAGATAAAGGACTTGATCCGAGGCTGGAAGAATGAATTGCCCACCATGCCCAAGGTGCAACGGAACAACACTAATCTTTAAAAACGGGACCTATAAATTAACTGACCAGACAGTAGTCCAAAGGTGGTTTTGTCAAAGATGCCGCAAAGGCTTTACTCCTGCAACAGTTCTGGAGATTGGCGCAGCAAGTCTTGAAGCTTCCGCAGCTCGTCCCAGGTACGAGCGGTAATATCTGGTTTTGCGCTCATCTGTGTAGAGCGGTAATTCTTGGTTCTCCAAGCGATGTAGCGGTCAATTATCACAAGGAAATCCCCTATCAGCATGGGGATTTTTTCAGACTCATTGCTTAACAGTTTGGAGTCTACAGCCCTAGCGTAAGCCAAAACATTATGCTTCAGCACAATCGGCACGCGGATTAATGTAGTCTTGCCACCGTTCCACCCAGCATTCCAAGTTGTAGATTTCCGTCCACCTTTGGGCATTTCGATCCCCCTATTGCCTGTTACAAGGCAATATTAACGCCCAATGCCCAATGCCCAATAAAAAAAGCGATCGCACAAATAGGATGAACGCGCGATCGCAATAAATCCAATAAGGTTAGGTGTTTCTAACCGAGTCCAGCTTATCCGCCCTGGCTGCGGTTTGTCATAAGTTCGGGTACACCCGGTCAACTTCATCCCATGCCTGGTTGGTGAGATTTTCCAGCGCCATCGCCAAATACACAGGATGATCGTAATGTCCGTGCTGTAAGCGCTCAAAGAAGATTTCGATTTGGAGGAATAGGAGGTTGGGGTTCATAGAGTTGCGATCGCGCCTCTTCTCTCATCCGCCTCTATTTCAAAGTAGGGGTCAAGTCCTTTATTGTCGCGGTGTCCGGTGAACGTGCGAATAATTTCTTTTTCGATGCCATTTCTTCTCAATCGGTTCACAAAACTCCTTCGCATAGTATGAGTAGAAATACCCTTGGCTTCATATCCTGCCTTTTCCACCGCAGCCATCAAGATGTTGTACGCATTTTTCCAAACAATAGGTTTAGTCCCACATCGTGAGGGAAACAACCATTCACTAGTTGTTTTTGGCTCGTATCGCTCCAAAGACTCCTTCAATGTTGGATGTACTGGAATTTCTGTAGTATCGGCTGTCCCGTCTGGCCGATGCTTTCTGATGATTGCGGGAAAGATGATATCCGTTTTAGGAATGCCTGGGCGATCGTAAACATCACTTACCCTCAGTTTTACGAGGGCCCCCCAGCGCTCCCCGGTGAACCATCCAAGGTCTAAAAGCAGTTTGTATTTTTCTGTCAAAATTTTTCGCCGGATTTTAGAATATTCAGCGTCTGTGATTACAGCAGCTTTCCCAATTCTGTTATTCTTTGGCATAGATATAAAAAAATGAACTTCGCGTATTCCGCTTTTACCTGGTTCAGGGGTAAAAGTGGAATTACCTAAATATTCACTAATAGTAAATATTCGCTCAATCCTATTCCCAGCAAAGGATACGCGTCGTCAGGATATATACCACTTCTACATAAAAGTGGAACATTTACACTTTTTTTGTTAAGCCATACAACGGATTTATTCACATCAAGAAAAAATTCGTTTTATGGCAGAAAGAACCCTCACCGAAGTATTCGGTGCAAACGCTTCTCAAACAGCCACTGACCTTGTAATCAAAAAATCCGATCTGGCATCAGCAGGGCTAACAGCATCAGGAACCAATACTGCTGAATCACTGTTGCTAGCAATTGCGCTGACAGCTCAAGCAACCCTGACAGATGCTGCACGAGATACCAATATTGACCAATCTGTTGCCATTACAGACGGGTTTAGTCCTAGTATCACGACCCGCAACAATGCCATCTACCTTAGAAACACTATCAGTATTGAGGTAGATAAATTACTGACGGGTGCAGATGTTATCGATCCAGACGATTACTAAAAAATGCAGACATTAACATTAATTGAATTATTTGGTGTTAATGCTGTGCAGACTGCCGATGAACTGATTATTAAAAAATCAGATTTATCGGCAGTTGGTCTAACTCCGACAGCAAACAATGGCGCTGAACAATTACTCGTAGCAATCTTGTTGCAAGCACTAAGCGTTTTTCAAGGGTATTTAACCGACGAAAACGGCAATATTATTTCCGATGAAAATAATGCTCAGATTGGCTATGACAATCGGCAGTTATATGAGCTTTTAGAAATATTCCGATGGGATGCCTACGCTCAAGAGCGAAATGGCAATGTTTATCTAACAGAAACAATCGTAATTCATTCTTATGCTCAAACAGATTAAAGATATCGGTATAGAAAAGACTATTCCTGATAATACAGATATGATTCTATTCCAACAAGCTGATGGAATCACTGGGCACATTACAAGAGAGAATTTTTTATCAGGCATCAGCAGCGGATCAAGTGTCGAATATGCCCAAATAGCCGATGTAAAACCTTCCGGTACTGGTGGGGGCACTTACACCAGTGCTAATACCACAATAATAAGAACGCTTAATACTGTAATCTCCTCAGCTTCTTGGCTATCGCTATCATCAAATATATTTACCTTACAGCCTGGTACTTATTTTATTGATGCTATTGTGCCAGCAATTCTTGTTAATAATTTTCGAGGATGGATTGAAGATTCATCAGGAACAATAGTATTGCTTGGTAGCTCGGCATATAATGCACCGGGTAGCGCTTACGCAGCTACAAATAGTTATATAAAAGGAAAAATTACTGTTACCTCAGAAACCTCTTACACGGTTAAATTTAAAGGGGTAAGCGCATCATCTTTTGTCTATACTCTTGGAGTTCAGACTGGCTTTGCTGGTCAATCCGAAGTGTACACCCAAGTGAATATAACAAAGGTAGCGTAATGGCTTATTGCTCTGGAAAATCAAAGGCCGTTATTGCTGTAACCTCCAATGGTGAGACTATAAAATACATTGTTTCTAATCCACCTGTGGACGTGACACTAATACAAAAACACGTGAGTGTGGTAACGGGTGAAGGACTTAATCTTGATAACTGTGGTGGGCTGAACAACTACGGCTCCATTACTTACGATGGCTACGTTGAAATGGTTGGAATTACTGTTAATGCTTGCAGTGGATCAAAGCCCTCGGTAGATGGCGTTTTAAGTCCCGGTACAAATGATGTGTATTATCCCCCAACCGTATTAATATCGCGTTCACTTGGTGATTGGGAACTGACAATTACTAATACTGAGGGAGTAGCCCATAAAATCCGATATCCAACCAAACCAATATACGAAGTTTCTTGCGACGATGATTGCCCTGAAGGTAGCCACAAATGCACCCATAACAAATACCCAGGCTATTGCTGTGTTCCGTGCAAAGAAATGGGCGATCGCCTCAAAAATATGGCTAACAAGGTAGGTCGATAAAATGGCAGAAGTTTGTAAGGATATCGATGCTGGCTTGGCAGCTTTAAATCGCAAAATTGATGCACAGAATCAGCGCATACGGGAACTGGAACGCAAGCAGCAGCAGTGTTGTGAAGGTCATCAAGAGGATGGAAGCGTTGACCTTTCAGGAATTTTGAAAAGGTTGAAAAAAGCAGAAACAGACATTCTTGAACTTGGCGGCGTACTCAAAACTGTTATTGACGACGTAAAAGATTTATTAGACGCTGCAACAGAACACACTGAAACAGCTAATCAATCACAAAATATTTTCTCAGCAATCATTGACTTCTTCGTAGATGAGTAATCATGGTAGTCTCTCAACAAATATCACCCAGTGCTTTAAGGGCTTACAAACTATCTAAATACGCTAATGGTCAGCCGGGAAAGATGCTACTTGAAGCCAAAAGGGTAAAGCGAGTAACGTCTCAATTCATGTCTAAAAGTGGTGCAAAAGAAGCTGCTAAACGCATGAAGTCTCTTAAAAAAACTGCTGCTAATACAAAGAAAGTTGCAGATGCTACAAAGAAAGCCTCTGACCTTGCTACCAAAGTAAA